>JAFSXO010000039.1 GCA_017444045.1 bacterium
GCCATGACCGAGGACGAGATCTTCCCGCCCATGATGGTGCGCATGGTAAGCGCCGGCGAGGAGGCCGGACAGCCCGGCGAGATTCTCGACCGCTACGCGGTATTCATGCAGAACGAGATAGAGCATACGCGCGCGCTGCAGTCCGCGCTGGCCTACCCCTGCGTGCTGGTGGGGCTGGCCTCTATACTGCTAGTCGCCCTGGTCATGTTCCTGACCCCAATCATCAAGGACATGTACGATTCCACGGGCAGCGAGCTGCCATTCATTACCCAATGCATGGTCGGCTTGGGCGCTTTTCTGCACAATTGGGGCCTGATCACCTTAATCGCCGCTGTAGTTATAGTCGTTCTCGTCTTCAAATCCATGTCACGGCTCACCAAAGACCGCATAAAGCTAAAGCTGCCCATCTTCGGCAGCATGATCAAAGCAGGGCTGATGGCCCGCTGGGCGCGCACTCTGGCCATGCTGCAGGGCGCTGGAGTTCCTCTGCTTCGCTCCCTGCAGATGAGCCGCGAGGTCTTAGACAACGAGATTCTGACCAGAGAGCTGCGCAGGGTAGAGACCGATGTGGAGCGCGGCGAGAGCATATCTGCCGCCATACGCCGCGTTTACCTGATTCCTCCGCTGCTGCAGCAGTTCCTGAAAACGGGCGAGCGCACCGGCTCTATAGAGCCCATGCTGAATTCCGCGGCCAGCTTTTACGAGCGCGAATTAGCGCGGGCACGCGTTACTCTTATACGCTGGCTGGAGCCCTGCCTTATCGTGTTCATGGGCATTATCGTGGGCCTCCTGGTGGTATCGGCCCTGCTGCCGCTTTCCGAGCTTTCCTCCAAGCTGTAGCCAATCTCCAAAACCAGCCATCGGTGTCAGCGCGGCACAGCCTCACAGCACAGCTGGCAGGCTGGAAACACCCCAGCGCGGCGCAGACAGCGCCTGAACTGGCAGGCAGCGGCACCGTTGTATATTTCCGCCAGCGGCTGCCTGACCGCGTTTCCCCAGCACACCGACAGGCAGGGATACACATCTCCCTGCGGATTGATGAAAAGATTGGCATAAGGAAACAGGCAGGGCTTATAGAGCTGGCCCAGCGGCAGCGCTCCGCCCTGCAAAAAGCGCGCGATCTGCTCAAATTCAGACTGCGTCTGCGAGCCCTCCCAACGCTTCCCCCCCAGCGCAGCCCGTTTTTTATAGCCAAATTTCGGAGCCCAGCGCACCGCGGTCTTATAGCGCTGCCGCAGCTCGTGCAGCGCGCGCATGGAGCGCTCAAAGGCACACATATCAAAATAAGGCGCCAGCGGATAAGCCTTTTCCGTAAACTCAGAGCCTAATTCAGCGCGCAGATGGGCATTCTGCTTCAGATGATGGTCGTTGCGCAGGGATATAGAGAAATACTCCGCCCCCAGCCTGCCGCACTTCTCAAACAGCTCGGGCAGAACTGACACATTTTGGGGCAGCAGCACGAGCTTAACATCTATCCAGGGCCAACGCGCCCAGTGGCGGCGGCGCAGGTGCGCAATACGCTCCAGGGTATCCCAGGACTTGGCGAAACTGCCCGGCCCGCGCAGGCTGTCGTGCACGGCCTCCGTGCCGTCTAACGAAACCGACACCACCAGAGGTGGCTCTGCAGCCAGCATTTCGGTGCGCTCGGGGCTTAGAGCTGTGCCATTGGTAAGGACATTAACCTTGCCCCACACCCTCTGCCTACAGAAGCGCAGCAGCTCAAAGAAGTCGCGGCGCAGGGTTACCTCTCCGCCTTCAAAGGAGATAAAAGCATAGCGCGGAACCTGGGCGATAATGCCAAGCCACTGCTCTGTGGTGAGCTCGCCCGCGCCGCTATGGTCTTCCACATAGCAGAACGGACAGCGGCAGTTGCAGCGATACGTAGGCTCAATAATTACCCGCAATGGCGGCCATATGCGTCCAGACGGCCGATAATAAGAGCAGGCAGCATAAAGCTGGCGGCCTGCATCAAACCAATCTGCGCTGCTAAACATCGCCTAAGCTACTGGCATTGCAAGGAATACTAAGATTATTATTCCTTGTCCGGCGCACGCTCGACATCGATCCACCACTTGTCTAAGTCCTGATCCGTTAGGCCCGCTAATTTGCGCTTGGCTTCATCGTAGGAATCTTCTTCAATGGTCTCGTTGTCGTGATACTCAAGATCATCGCCGGCCCTTCTCCATTTTTTGCTGCGTTTTTTCTCAAGCGCTTCCTGCTGCTTGCGCTTTTCCTCGTCCTTGGTCCAAGCCCGCACCAGCTTCAGGCCGTCCCAAAAGGACAGCTCCTGCTTTTGCACCTGCTTGGAACGCGTACTGGCATCGATGATGAAGGTATCGATCAGATTATACAGACCGCGCCACCAGACCTTAGTGCCGTAATTGGTAATGTTGTTCCATATATACGCAAATATGCTGCTGCGATTAGGGTTGGCAACCTCACCGCTCAGAGGATTGGCCACCTCGTGAACCAGCCCCAGCAGTTCCAGCTCAGAAGTGGTAATGGCGCGGTGATCCTTGGGACCAGGTATAAACGTAAGGGCAATTTTATTGTCGACAAACTTCCAGCTCAGCATCCGCACCACATGGATATGTCCCCTGTAGCGCACAATAATAAACGAGCCTCGGGGAATGTTTTCGAATTTGTGGGAACTCAGCTTGCATTTGGCACCGGAAACAAATAGAGGCGGCCACATATCCTGAGGAAGCTGAATTATCTGGCTGTCGATCTCTTCAGCAGCGTCAGAAGCAGAGCCGCTGGCAGCCTGTTCGACCATTTTGCCCATTAAGCGGATTTCATTTTCCAGGCGCATACGCGCTTCATACTCTCTGCCCGCACCGTATGACATGCACTGCCTCCAAACATCAAACTACGATTAAATTAATATACTAATATAAATTCTAATCCTATCAAGTGTTACCTTTATTATTGTGGATGCCGCTTAAAAACCAATGTCGGTAACTTAGCGTCAGCTAGCCTAACATTATGACTCCCCCTAAA
>JAFSXO010000005.1 GCA_017444045.1 bacterium
CCCATGCTGAAGGGGATGACGTACATGGTGCGTCCCTTCATGGATCCCGTGAAAAGCTTGGTCAGAGTTGCTTTCATCTCCTGGGGATCTACCCAGTTGTTGTTGGGGCCAGCGGCCTCGCGGGTGGCCGCGCAAATGAAGGTGCGGTCTTCAACGCGGGCTACGTCGTCGGGATTGGAGCGGCATAGATAGCAGCCGGGGCGTTTTTCGGGGTTGAGGGCGATAAATGTGCCAGATTCAACCATCTGCTGGCACAGACGATCGTATTCTTCCTGGCTTCCGTCACACCAGTAAACCTGGTCGGGGGTGCACATCTGGGCGATTTCGTTCACCCAAGCGATAAGTTTCTTGTTGTTTGTAGGAATGTTTTGCATGTTGTTCACCTTCCATGGAGGCCGTTCAAGTTTATGAAGGTACATCCTGCTACGCAAATATTATTCTAATGTTTGAACCTCTATCTGCCAATGCCATTAACTTAAGGTTCAATGGCATTGGTTCTGATTATTCATGTGCGTTATCACTACGTTGTTGGTCAGCGTTCAAGCTGGCATGCAATATGCGTTAAACCTCGATTTCCCCACCAGCTGTGGCCACCCCCTCTGTCGCAGTCGCGACATCTCCCCCTGCCATCCTTTAAGGGGAGTTAGGATGTTAACACGTTAACTAATCGCTAACTTATAACCATTGCCATACTTTAGGGGGGGTATAATGGGGATCTGTTGGCTATTGCTTTAGTTTATGAGACTGAGTTAAGCTATCGTGGCCTTGCCAATGCCATTAACTGAAGGCATCTTGGCCTATCTGCGTGCTGCTAATCATTGCGCTGCTAAGCTTTGCTTAAGCCAAAGCTTATGCATTGCAGTATCTTGGCCATAACAGGAAGCTGGCCGAAAGAATCGAAAAAAAAATAGTCTAATATTATATGCAGAGTGCGTGCTTAATCTGTTTTGTACTCTGCTTGGAGGAAGCTATGAAACATACTGGTTTGCTGTTCGGATCCGCTTTTTTGCTGCTGAGTCTGTCTGCAACTTCTAGCGTGGCCGCAACTGATTATGTTGGCGATACGCCGTTTGATAAACATAAGCTGACATCTCCATTTTTGTATGCGGTGACCTGGCAGCAGACTTCAGCGGAAATGGCTGCCTTGAGCTACCAGACCTATCGCACGGCTGAGTATGTTATGGCTGACAAGATTCGTTTGGGCAATTACAAGATGCGCGATGGACGTCTGTACGAGGATTCGCTGATTCAGGCGCTTGACGGCTTTGTATTTGTTGAATCAAAGCCTGTGGCAATTGTTTTAGACTTGGACGAAACGGTTTTTGACAACAGCCCGTACGAGGTGTTTAGCCTTAAGCGCCCTGGTCGCTACAATAACGATTATTGGGCGTATTGGTGCAGATATCAGGCGGAGAACCCCAGAGCGCAGCGCACAATGCCCGGTTCGGTGGAGTTCCTCAAAAGATGTATGGATTGGGGCATAACTCCTATTTATATTACCAACCGCGATCTTCCCGAACGCGAAGCAACCCTGAAAACGCTTCGGAGTATGGGCTTGGGAACCGATACCCTGGAAGAACAGCTGATCTGCCGCGATAAAGCCAAAGACAGGCAAAAGGCTTTGGATTTTGTAAGACGCATGCGCGTGCCGGAAGACGATCCGCGTGCTGTCGAGTATTTGAATAACGCTTCTGACAAGGCAGGACGCCGAGCTGAGGTAGAGACCAAGTATAAGGTCATAGGCTATTTTGGCGATAATCTTTATGACCATCCCGTTATCGTAGATCCATCACTGCGCGGCAAGGATGCTATAAAGGCTCGCTTTGAGCAGGTGCATGACAATTCCTATCGCTTTGGTGTCGATTGGTTTGTTCTGCCCAATATTACTTACGGAAGCTGGGTAAAGCCGGTTATCTTCCCCAACCGCTCCAGATCTGCGATGGATACTTTGGACGATTGCGGGTTCGGGGAATGGATTTTGACTAACGGACCCGAGGATGAACAAAAACGAAACAGGGAGTACATGAATAAGCACTCCAAATAGTACGGTACGGTCTGTGGATGAGGGTGGGGGCCTGTGATGCTGGGCTCTATGCGAAATTTGTGCTGATTGCAGGAGAATAATGATGGCTTTTTGTGGTAATTGCGGCTCTCGTATGAATGATGGGGATAAGTTTTGCGGCGTCTGCGGGGTTGCTGCCGTGGTCTCGGCGCCTGATATGCAGGCGTCTGCCTCATCCCAGCCAGACATGATAACGATAAAGGCTCCGGTGGCACCAGGATTAGGCGCTAATACTGCGCCGAAGATGACCTCGGCGCTTTCCAGCGATGAGCCGCTAAAGCTGCAGGGAGCTGGTTCGTTTGGCGGCGGCATGGCGCCGAAGATGACCTCGGCGCTTTCCAGCGATGAGCCGCTAAAGCTGCGGGGAGCTGATTCGTTTGGCGGCGGCATGGCGCCGAAGATGACCTCGGCGCTTTC
>JAFSXO010000001.1 GCA_017444045.1 bacterium
AGCAGCTGATCGCGGCGATCCTCGCGCCGACGCTCCCGCTTAGGCTTAGAAGCTGCCTTGCCATTTAAACCGTCAGTGTTATCCGTCTGTACATCAGCATCATTTTTGGCCATTTATTACCTGCCCATTCTGGTGTAACATATACCTCCACCGCTGGAACGCAATTATGCTTGCGCTTTGCTAACTCGTTTGCATTTGCCACAAGCACAGCTGCTGTAATAATACTATCTATGCTCGTCTAAGTTCTCTTCAGCTGTATCAGCATCCTTTTGAGAAGAACCGTCCTTGCTTTTATGATGCTCATCCTCACAGCGTTCAACAGCAGACTCGTGAATAGCGTCGCGCTTCTTCTGCAAAGCCGCGTCAGCCTCTCTGTCAATTTCCTCAACGCTGGGCTCCTGCAAGCGCTCCTCGTTAATGTCGTCAAAGTACAGCCCACTTTGCTTGCGCAGATCGTACCAGTCGACGCCCTTGGCATTAAAGTCCATGGGATCAATCATGCTGTCAGCATCTATGGGATACCGCCCTGAGATAGCGCGTACCCAATCCACTAAAGCCGTAAAATAACCGTAGCGCGCCGTAGCGACAGCGGATTCGGAGGTTCCCAGAGCGGTATGAGCGTCTAGCAGCTCCGTAGAAGTGGAAAGGCCTGCCTCGTAGCGCACCACCGCCACGCGGTCGGCTTCCTGCGCCTGCTCCAAAGCGACCTTAGCTTCGGAGATGCGCTCCCAGGTGCTAGAAAGATTGAGATAGGTATTCTTGACATCAAGTTTGATAGCGCGCTCAGCTTCAGCCATATTATGATCCAACTCCGCCATGGCCTCTTTCAGCTTACCCTGAATGGCCTTCTTTTCACCGCCATCCAAAATCGGCACGGAAAAGACCAAACCGGTCGCCCAAGACCAGCCCCAGGATTGGCCGGTATTGGCAGAAGACCCGTTGCCAGTCAAGGTCGACTGCAACGCTAAATTGGGATTGGTAGAGGTATCCGCCAAATCGTAATTGGCCTGGGCTATCTTTTTGCCCCAATCCAGCATATGGATTTCTGGACGGCATAGCAGCGCCTCGTTATACGCGTTATCCAGGTCGATTTTACCCACGATATCGGCGGGAACCTCGCTGTCAACGCGCAGATCTACCAATTCAAGCTGCGTATCGGGCGAATATCCTAGGCGGCTGCATAGGGTGGAAAGGGCCAGGCTGTAATCATTCTGGGCCACGGTGACTAGCTGACGGGCATTGGAGACCGCCGTCTTAACGCGCAGAACGTCAAACCGCGCCGTAGTGCCGGCTTCGAAAAGCGCCTCTGCGTCCTTTAACGACTGTTCCCTCAAGGCCAGCTGACGCTTGCTAATATCCAGCTGTTCCTGAGCCAAAAGGCATTTAACATAGTAATTGGCCGTTACGTAAAGCTCCTGCTCATACAGCTTGCGGTACTCTTCGCGCACGAGCTCTTCATTAAGCCTAGCAGCCAGCTCAGAGAAATGCAGACGCCCGAACGTACAGAGAGCCTGCTGAAGCACGAGCGACGCGCTATAGCCATGGGTTGGCGTCATAGTCATGGCAAAGTTTTCCAGCCTAATCGTCTGCTCCGGCGTGGTCAGCATATAGTTCACATTGAAGGTGAGCGTAGGATTATGGCCAGTTTTAACCTTAGCGGTATCCCATTTGGCCTGCTCGTAACGCGACAGCGCCGCCTTTAGCTCAGGGCTGTACTTAACCGCCCTGAGCAAAGCCGTGCGGAAATTAATGCGCTTAGCCTCGCCTGGCACAGCCTGCGGGACCAGCAGCGGAGAAGCATCAGCAGCCTCGCTCGGCACAGCGACAGCAGCCTTGCCAGTATCAGCAGCGGTATCGCTAGCATCTTCGGCCAGCAGGGGCAGGGACAGAGCAAAAGCCAGGGCGGGTGTCATCAGGAAGTGCAGGAGACCTCGATTACTAATTTTCATGGTTCTGTGCCTCCTTAGCCGCTCTTTCCTGGGCTTCTCTGGCCATTCTCTCCTGGGCCTCGCGCTCGCGCAGGGCATCCTCTTCGTGTGGAGTCAGGGGATTGCGGCCCAGCAGCTTATTCCAGCAGTACATAATATTGCGGGAGATACCCTCAAAGGTAATATACGCGGTGGGAATTACGTACAAGGTCAGCATGGTTGAAGTGAGCATACCGCCCATAACCGCCACGCCCATACCCTGGCGCATCTCGCCGCCTTCGGACAGAGCCAAGGCGATGGGGACAACGCCGCCGATGGTGGAGACAGCGGTCATCAGAATGGGGCGCAGACGGGTGTGGCCCGCTTCCAGCATAGCGTGATGCGCATTAAGCCCGCGTTCTCGCTGCTGGTTGGCGAATTCCACCAGAAGAATACCGTTGCGGGTGACAATACCCACCAGCATGATCATACCGATAAAGGAGAAAATGCTCAGGGTTATGCCGGTAATATACAGGGCCACGAACACACCGGCCATGGCCAGAGGCAGAGTCATCATGATGGTCAGCGGGTGAATAAACGATTCAAACTGCGCCGCCAGCACGAAGTAAATGATCACGATAGAGCTCATCAGGGCGAAGGACAGGTACTGCATAGATTCGGTCTGAATCTTGGTCATACCGGTAGGAGCGATAGTGTAGCCCACATACTTATTTGCGATTTCCTTCGCTTTAGCGGCCATCTTGTCACTGGCATTGCCAACGGGCACGCCCTTGGCCACGTCAGTGCGCACTGTAATCGAACGAATGCGGTTATAGCGCTTAATCTTGTTAGGTCCCAGGTTCTCTACGATATCCACCATAGACCCGAGCTTCACGCGCTTGCCATACTGATTGCGCATGATGATGGTATTGATGGATTCCGCGTCTACGCGGAAACCGTCGGTAGCCTTAACGCGCACGTCGTAGCGCTTGTTGCCCAGCTTAATGCGAGCCGCATCGACACCGCTCATCATCACCTGCAGAGCCGTAGAGATCTGGGAGGTATTGACACCCATATCGGCCGCAGCCTCACGGCGCGGATAGACGGCGACCTGAGGCTTGGTTAGCTCTAAGTCATCGTCGACATCGATAAATTCCGGCTGCTGGCGCATCCAGTCTTCAAGGTCATGGGCAATCGTCTGCAGCGTATTGAGGTCCGGCCCCTGCAGCACGTACTGGATCTGCGCACTGCGCTCAGTGCTTTGGCCGCCAGCCATCTGCAGGTGGCTGATATATACGCGCAGACCGGGTATAACGGCCAGCTCCTTGCGGAGGGCATCCATGCAGTCCTGCTGAGAGATACCGGGGCGATCCTTGCGCAGCTTCATCTCGACAAACGACATGATGCGGTAGGACTCGTTGGTAGTGCTCATACCGGTAACAGTGCCGTAATGCTCTAGTTCCGGATGCTTGGCCAAAATAGCTTCCATCTGGCGGCAGCGCTGATCGGACAGCTCCAGGGAAGTACCGATTTCCGACTGCGCGTTAATTAGGAACTGACTGCGGTCGGAGTTGGGGGCGAACTCAGTACCGACCTTGCTGGCAAAGGATACGCCGATGACAAAGCAGGCAATCGCCACAATAATCGTCAGCACGCGGGTCAGACGGTTGCGCAGGCATTTTTCCAGGGACCAATAGTAAAAGCTGTCCAAAGCGTTAAACATGCTCCCCAGCATGCGCGCCACGAAATTCTCCTTGGTATTGCGCTCCAGAAGGCGGCCGCAAAGCATGGGAGTAATGGTGATGGACACGCAGTACGAGAAGGCAATCGCTATACCGACCGCCAGACCGAACTGATAGAAGATACGCCCGATCATACCGCCCATAAAAGCCACGGGCAGGAAGATGGCGGCAATAGCAATGGTAGAGGCGAATACGGCAAAGGCGACCTCGCCCGTACCGCGCTCAGCGGCGATCTTAGCGTCGTCAAGCTGCTCCTGCTCCATATGGCGGAAAACGTTTTCCGAGACCACGATGGCGTCGTCGATTACCATACCTACGCAGAGCGACATGGCCAGCATGGTGATGGTATTTACGGTAAAGTCCATAAAGTACATAGCGCCGAAGGTCGCCAGCAGCGAGGTAGGAATGGCCACCAGGCTGACCAGGGTCATCTTGAAGTTGCGCAGGAAGACGTAAATTACGAAAACCGTAATCAGAGCGCCCAGCAGCAGGTCCTCGCCCACGCCCTGCACCGAGTCGCGAATGAAGCGCGAGGAGTCAAAGATGCGCACCAAATGCACGCCCTCGGGAAGCACGACGTTTAGCTCGTCAATTTTTTCCAGCACTCTGTCGGCAACACCCACGGTATTGGTACCGGACTGCTTACAGACACCCAGCATAATCGAAGGGTGACCATCCAGACGAGCGATAGAGCGCCTGTCCTCAAGTCCGTCCTCAACGGTGGCGATCTGGCTTAAGCGAACCGGTGCCCCATCCTTCCAGTCGACGATAAGCTTGGACAGCTCATCGCAGCTCTGGTACTCACCATAAATCTTAACGGTAGCTTCCAGAGTAGAGCTTTCGGTGCGTCCGCCGGGCAGCTCCACGTGCCAGGAGTTGAGCGCGGCCAGAACCTGGGCCGGGCCGATATCGTACTTTTCCATTTTGGCCAGATCCAGCCAAATGCGCGCCGTGCGCTCCTGGAAACCATTGAGGTCTACCTTACCGACACCATTGATATTCTGAATGCGGGGCTGAAGAACGTCATCGGCTATCTGAGAAAGCTGCGCATAAGGCACATCGCCATAGAGACCCAAATACATAATCGCCTGCGCATCTGGGTCGATCTTCTGCACGATGGGCACTTCAATATTTTTGGGCAGATCTTGGGTAGCAGCGTTGACCTTGTCGCGCACCTCTTGGGTACAGACGTCGATGTTGCGTTCTAGGTTAAACTCGATAATGGTCGTGGCATAGCTGTCGTATGCCGTAGAGCGGATGCTCTCGATCCCTTCCAGGGTACCAACCTGCTCTTCGATAATGTCGACAATGTCCTGGTCCATTACTTCCGGGTCGGCACCTACATACGTCGTCACGACACTGACCACGGGAATATCGAAGTCGGGCATAAGGTCCACACCCATACGGGTGTAGCCCATAATACCCACACCAATCATCGCGATCAGCAGAACAGTCGTGAATACCGGTCGCCTAATACAAAATCCCCAAATACTCACTGTTTGTCAGTTCCTTCCGCGATAATCTCCAGCTTCTGATCGTCGAAAATATTGGTACCGCCCGAGGTGACCACCATAACTCCCTCATCTAAACCATCCACAATGGCCTCGGTATCGTTTTGGAAAACTACGGAAACCGGAACGCGCTTGGCTACATTGTTCTGATCGATGACCACAAAAATATTGCCCTCGTTGTTGCACACGCAGGAGCGAGGTATCAGCGTACCCACATGGTCTTTAAGGTCAATAGTAACGGTTGCATAGTTGCCGTCAAACAGCTTGCCGCTGGGATTGGGCACTATCATGCGCACCTTGGCCATGTGCGTAGTCGTATCGCTGGAAGGCACAATTTCTTTCACCTTAGCAACTGCGCTAACGTTAAGCGAGGTTGTCACATTTAGCTGAGTCCCCGGCTTAACATAAATGCTGTAAGCCTCTTCCAGGGGAGCGTAAAGTTCCAATTTGCTGTTGTCGGCTATCATCATCAGCTGGGCGCTGCCCCCGCCAAAAGCCTGTCCAGGCTCTACGTTGCGGGCGATGATGGTGCCGCTGATGGGCGCCTTGATAACCGTATCGCGAAGATCAGTGCGCACGGACTGAAGAGCGGCCTGCGCCTGCTCCACAGCCGCGGCAGCAGCCTGAACATCAGATTCGGAGATCTGTACCTTGCGGCGGTTGGCTTGGGCAATTTTCAGCGCTTCCTGGGCCGCCTTTTCCGCGCTCTTGGCGGCTTCCCACTGATCGCGGCTGGTTTTGGCTCTCAAATCATTCTGCTCTACAGAATACTTCGAGACCGCGCTCTGATCATAAAGGCTCTGCTGGCGCTTCTGGTTGTGAATGGCATCGTCAAGATTGGCTTTGGTCAGAGATACCTGTGCCTGCGCCTGATAAACGGCCTGCTGTGCCCGTCCTACCTCGAGGTCGAGCTGGGTGTCGGTTAGGCCTAAGCTCTCCTTGGCCTGGCGCAAGCGCGCCTGGGCAGCCAGAACATTAGCCTCGGCCTGGCGCTCCGCGGCGCGCAGTGCGCTCTGATCCAGAGTTATAAGAGTATCGCCAGCGCTTACCTTATCGCCAACTTTATAATTTACCTTGAGCACCTTGCCGGCTATGCGCGAATGCACCGCCGCTTTAGAACCCGCCTGAAGGTGCCCGGTCATTTCCGCGTTTTCTTTCAGAAGGCCATGCTTAGACATCGCAACTCTGACCGGAGTGGCCGCTTTCTCAGTTGCCGCTGCCGGACTGGAAGTCTCGGCGGGCTTTTTGGAGACTTTGTCGCACCCGCTGGCTCCGCCAGCCAGCAATAAGGCGATCAGAAATAATGGGATAGGGACACGCATAAACAAGCCTTCCTTTATGACCGTATAATCGTTTTATATATACCGAAGCGCACAATGCTGCAGCTATGGCGCTTACACCATTCGCTTTTGTTACCGTTTATTGGTGATGTCGTCTAGCTAGGAGCCAGAATGGCCAGCCGCAAAATAAGCGGCATCCGACCTCGTACACTATACGAAATTTTACTCTAACTGAATAAACAGTCAATACAGCGCAGGTAACATTATTGTTAACTAATTATTCAGTAAAAAATTGTCTGCCGTAGCATGCATTAAATCTGCCAAATAAAATAGCGGCCTCTGTTCTACGAGACCGCTATTTTATTTGCTTGCGCTCTTAAGTGAGCTAGAAGCTATTGAGCAGGCTGAGGATTGTCAGC
>JAFSXO010000040.1 GCA_017444045.1 bacterium
CCAGCCCGACACCAAAACCGATACCAAAACTATAATCAGCGAAAGCAACACCCCGACCACAGTAATCTGCGCCGCAAACTCATACAGAATCTGCTTGGAGGCCGCCCAGGACGAAACAACCTGCACAAAGCCCACCAGCTTATTCTGCCGGGAGAACGGAGCGACAAAGACCTGGCAGTCATGTGGGATCTCATAAGTAACGCGCAGATAATCGGGAGGGCAGAAAATCGATATGCCGTCGGCACTGAGATGGCTAGTGACACTGACTTCTGCATTGGCGGCCTGGCCAAGCCGCTCATCGCCTAACGGCTGAGAATTAGAGGCAACAGACGGTTCCCGGTGTACGCTGGGCACGGACGCGGCCTCAGAAGCGTGAAAATGCCGGGTAAACGTTAAAAAAGAATGGGAGGCTTCTGCGTACAGAAAGCCATCAAATGTATTAAAAATGCCTACTGGCCCAAAAAATAGACCATGAATAAAGCTAGGCCTCTTGCGCTCTGAAAAACGGGAGCCATCGGCAGCTGTCAGCGCTCCTTCGTCGAGAGAGAAATAGTTGCGGCAGCGCAGCTCCAAAAGCTCAAACACCGAAGATGGCGGCACAACATCTACCGACATATTCTGAGGATAGCGCGCTAAAATACGCCGATGATCGTCAAAGAGCATCACCTGATAGCCATAGCGGTTTAGGCTGCGCACAAAGCGATCGGGACTGCCCTCGTAGTCCGTAGGGAATTCGATGGGACTATGAACCGAACGGGAGATTCTAAAGGGGACGCTTTCGGATTCATCCCGGTCTGCGCTGTCGCCAAGCACATCGTGCAGCCGCATCTCGACGATCCGCGTATAGTCCATCCAGATGCTGCGGGCAAAAGCGGAAAATATTAGATCACCGGCCAGAATAAAAGAAGTGCAGGTAACCAGAGCCAAAGACAGGACCAATAACCATCTGATAGGCACTCGGCGCATAGTTTAAAGCTACCCCATAATTAAATGCTAGCCTAAAGCATAGCCCACGCCGCGCACCGTGCGCAAAAGGGTGCGCGAGTTATCGTCGAGCTTATTGCGCAGCGCGCAGACATAGACCTCGACGACATTGGTGTCGATCTCATCGCTCCAGCCCCAGAGATGCTGCAGGATCTGCTGCCTGGTAAACACCTGGCGCGGCTTGCTCATCAGCATAGCCAGCAGCTCATATTCTCTAAGCGTAAGGCTTACCGGACGCCCGCCCTTATAAACCTTGCGGGTGTCGGGATCGAGAGTAATATCCTCAAAGGTAAGCACACGCGAAGCGGAAGATGTCCCAGCCCGCCGCAGCAGAGCCCGCACCCTGGCCAGCAGCTCCTCAAACTTAAAGGGCTTGGGCAAATAATCATCGCCCCCGGTATTCAGCCCCAGAACCTTGTCCTCAAGCTGATCCTTAGCGCTCAGGAAAAGGATAGGCACAGAGCCTAAGGCGCGGATTTTTTTGCACACTTCTATGCCGGACTCGTCGGGAAGCATAACGTCTAAAATGATCAAATCCGGATGCAGCTGCTGATACTTTTGCAAAGCCTCTGCCCCAGTTGTGGCGGTTGCTGTACGACAGTTTATATCTTTCAAGGCAAAGCCCAGGGAAAAAACCACAGAATCGAGGATAGCTTCTTCATCGTCTACGATCAGAATCAACGGACCTTCTGCCATAAAAATTACCTCCGCCAGCCAACATCATTGACTGCATCAATATCCAATGCCATTAACTTAAGAGTTCAATGGCATTGCTTCTGATTATTCATGTGAGTTAGCGCTGCATTGTATTTTAGCGTACAAGCTAGCACAGAACATGCGTTAAACCTCGATTTCCCAACAGCTGACTATTCATGGCGGAGGGCATCGATGGGATCCATCTGAGAGGCCGATACCGCCGGATAAAGACCAAAGAATATACCCACACCAGCTGAAAACAGAAACGCCAGCAAAACAGATGATGACGAAATGGTCATCGTCATCTGGAACATGCGCGATCCCATATTGGTCATCACCCAGGCACAGCCCACGCCGACAGCACCGCCCATAAGGCTAAGCATCATCGCCTCGACAAGGAACTGCCGCAGAATATCGCTGGATCGCGCTCCCAAAGCCATGCGGATACCGATCTCGCGAATGCGCTCAGTGACTGAGACCAGCATGATATTCATAATGCCGATACCGCCGACCATAAGCGACACCGAAGCGATCCCGCCCAGCAGGTAGGTAAAGGTCTGCGTAGATTCGGACATCATCTGCGCCAGCTCAGCCTGAGTGCGCACGGTAAAGTCGTCGTCATCCTTCTCCGAAAGGCGGTGGCGCTGCCGCAGAATATCGCTGATGGCCTCTACTGCGGTATCGACCTTGCTTTCGGACACCGCCGAGCACTGAATATTTCTCACGTTAGTGATGTGAAACAGACGCCTCATAGCCGTCGTATAAGGCACCAGCACCGTATCGTCCTGGCTAGGGCCAAACGAGGCCTCACCCTTGGCCTGCAGCACTCCGACAACCTTCATCGGGGTGCGCCCTACGCGCACGCTCTGGCCGACCGGATCTGAATTGGGGAACAGCTCCTGAACTACCGTATCGCCTAAAACGCAGACCTTCTGGCAGCCTCTTACATCCTCATCGTTGATAAAGCGACCGTTGGTAACAATCCAGTTTTTAATAGACTGATAATCTGGGCTAATGCCGACGATAGCCGTAGACCAGTTCTGCTCCTGATAAATCACCTGGGCAGTATTATGTGTAAACTGAGAAACTGCCGAAAGCTCGGCGACTCCTTCCTTTAGAGCTATACAGTCGTCAACCGTAAGCGCCGTGCTGCCAAAGGCACCGGTGCGCACACCGCCCTGGGTTACCGAGCCTGCCGACACGGTAATGGTGTTGGTTCCCATACTGGCGATGCTGGAGGTGACCTTACTCTGCGCCCCAGTACCCAAGGCCAGCATGGTGATCACCGCCGCCACACCGATAATGATGCCCAGCATAGTGAGAAAAGAACGCGTTTTATTTCTAAGCAATGCCCGTCCCGCGATACGGACAATCATCAGCCATCCCATAGCTTAGAAGGGCCCCGGCCCGCGGCGGCGGTTGAAGCGAGCATTAGCTTTGCTCTTATCCAATTCCTTAGAACCGGTAACCACGCGCTCGCCTTCCTGTAAATCACCAGAAACTACTTCCGTATTGGTACCATCGGTGATGCCAATTACAATCGTGCGCTTCTTTATCTTGCCGCGCTGTTCTTTTACCAGCGTATAGACGGTTTTCTCATGCGGATTAGAGGCAGGCTCGACCTTTTTATCCCGCTCCTCGCCGGATTCGCCAAAACGGCGGCGCCCATCCGAATTATCAGCTGAACCGCCAGCATTGATCACGTTAGCCCTGTCGCCCTCAGCCGGCTTAAAGCGCAGAGCCGCATTGGGAACCAACAGAACCCCTTGACGCGCCTCTACGGTGATCGCTACCGTAGCCGTCATGCCCGGCATAAGGCACATATCGGGATTGTCGGTACTGATGATTACGGGGTAAGTAACCACATTGTTGACCGTTGAAGCCGCCTGGCGCACCTCTACGACCTTGCCTTTAAATTCGCGATCCGACCAGGCATCAACCGTAAAGGTTACGTCGCTTCCCACCTTGACCTGACCGATATCGGCCTCGTCAACGCTGGCCTGAACCTGCATCTCATCGAGGTTATTGGCCAAGGTGAACAGCTCTGGTGCCTGGTACTGCGCGGCCACCGTCTGGCCTTCTGAAACGGCTACTGACAGAACTATACCATCTGACGGCGAGCAGATTGTGGTCTTTCCCAAATCGACTTCGGCTGACTGCAGGCTGGCCTTGGACTGATCGACATCGGCTTTGGCACCGCTTACAGCCGCTTCGGCTGAAGCCAGCTGCTGCTCGGCTGCCTCAACCTGTATGCGGGCGGATTCCAAATCCGCCTGCATGCCCTCTAAATTTAGCACAGCCGATTCGTGATTGGCTTTGGCGCCATTGAGAGAAGCCTGGCTGGCTTCCAGAGAGGCCTGAGCTGATCTATAGCTCGCCTGAGCGTTATCTAAGTCAGACTGGGCGATTAAGTCCTGAGCGCGCAGCTGCTGCATGCGCTCAAAATCAATTTTGCACTTATCGTATTCCGCCTGAGCTTTGCGCACATTAGCTTCGGAGCTAAGAACAGAAGCCTTGGAATTGCTGACGGAAGCCTCGGCCTGCTTGTATTTAGCTTTGCTCGAGAGAACACCAGCTTCCATCTTTTTAACGTTAGCAGCCGCATTGCCCTGAGAAGCCACAGCACTATTGTATGAAGACTGAGCCTTCTGCAAATTGGCTCTGGCTCTATCGACCTGCGTCTGCAATGCTGAAGGATCTAGCTGAGCCAGAAGCTGAC
>JAFSXO010000041.1 GCA_017444045.1 bacterium
CAGCTGCCCGGCCAGCGCCGAGAACAGGAAATAGGGCAGGATGAACAGACCCGCCGCCACCGTTGCCAGCACCGCACCCGCCTGCGGGTCGTGCGCCGGGCCCGCAATCCGCAGATCCGCTATTTCGGGCCATACACCAACAGCACCGCCCTTAAATGCGTGCGCCGCATAGTCCAGAAGGCCTTCCGCCTGCGCACCTGCAATCACGCGCTCAGCAAAAAGCTACCCGCTCCCTGTCTAAGCTATCACATTCACCTGTGCGATGCCCCCTGCACCGCCAACATAAGCGCCGAAGCATACCGGGAGCAGGTATCCGCCGCCATAGAATTTCTCGAAGGGCGCACCGCCAAGGTTATAAAGCGCCTCCAGACCGAGATGGCCGCCGAGGCCGAGCGCCTAAATTACGAGCGCTGCGCGCAGCTGCGCGATCTAATTGCTTATCTAGAGCACATTTACGCCGAGCAGAAGGTCATGCTCCCCAAAGAGGTAGACGAGGATTATATAGCCATCGCCGGCGACCAGTTCCAGAGCTGCGCCATAGTCTGGCAGATCCGCCAGGGAAAGCTGCTGGGTCAGCACAGCTTCGTGCTTAACTACCAGCTTGAAAGCGAGCTCACCGAGACCTACCGCGCCTTTCTGCTGCAGTTCTACGACAAGGGGCAGTGCCCGCCACCCCGCGTTATCGTGGGAGCCATGCCCAGCGAGGCAGACAGCATTGCCCAATGGCTAAGCGCCAGGAGGGGCAAGGCGGTGCGCCTGGCTTCAGAGCAGCGCGGTCTGCGCCGCCGCATACTGCAGATGGCTATGAACAACGCTGAGGAACACCTGCGCCAGGAGCTGAATTCCCCGTCACAGCCCATGGTGCGCCAGCAGGCTCTGAACGATCTGCGCCAGGCGCTGGGGCTAAGCGGGTATCCCTGGCGCATGGAGTGCTACGATATCTCCAATACCCAGGGCAAGCAGCCGGTGGCTTCCATGGTAGTCTTCGAGCAGGGTCTGCCGCGGCGCGCCCATTACCGCCATTTCCGCATTCAGGGCATGGACACGCCCAACGATTTTGCCATGATGAGACAGACCCTTCAGCGGCGGATGGCGCATCTGTTTACGGACGAGAATTCCGCAGAGGATCAGCTCAGCCTCAAAAAACGCAGCCCGCGCTGGCGGGGCAAAGCGGCGGCCACCAGCGAGAGCCTAGATACCATCCCCGATCTGATCATCGTCGACGGCGGCAAGGGACAGCTGGGCGTAGCTGTTGAGGTACTCCAAGAGTTCGGCCTGGCCGATACCGTAGCCTTAGCCGGACTGGCCAAGCAGAACGAGGAGCTGTACCTGCCGCACCAGTCATTTCCGGTCACGCTGGACACCAATTCGCCAGCCTATCTTCTGGTAACCCACCTGCGCGACGAAGCACACCGCTTCGCCATCGACTTCCACCGCAAGCTGCGCCAGCAGACCATACGCCATTCCGCGCTAAACGGCATCAAGGGTCTAAGCGAGGCCAAAAAGGTCGCCCTGCTCAACCATTTTCGCAGCCTGCGCGGCCTGCAGGAGGCGTCCATCGAAGAGCTGCGAAAGATGCCGGGGATCGGCGCAGTGCTGGCCCAGCGGATTTACGGGCAGCTTCATCCCGACGGCGGCGAGAACGGTTAGAGGTGTCTAGCGCGGAACCGTATACGCAGGAAATAGCGTTAATAAATCAAAGTATTTTGTTTATAAATCTAGCAACCATAATGCTACGCTTATAAGCTGTTAGGATAAAAATAAATGCTAATAACCCCTAAATTATGCCGCAGTCTTACCCAGGAGACCTACCGTTTCAGAGAAGCGCGGCATATTCTCATTATCGGCTCACATCCCATGATCATTAAGCGCCTGCTCAAGCGCCTGCGCGAGGAGGACACCCTAATGATCTGCGAACCGCACAACGATTCCTTTATCAAGCTGCGCCGCAAGCTGGCCAAGCGCCGCCTTAAGCATAAAAACGTGCGCGTTAAGCTTTACAACCTTCACCCCTGGGAGTTAGAGCAACGCCCTCAGTTCAATTCGATAATTATCACTCAGGATCTCTCCAAGCTAAACGACAGCTCCATCACCCATATAATAGAATCCTGCCAGAAGCTCTTGGTGCCCGGAGGCTGCCTAAGCTGCTGCGAGGTCGCTTTCTCCAGGCGCATCCGCCGCTTTAGCCTAGCCAACGGCCGCTTCATCCGCAGCCAAAGAAATGTAGACGCCCTGGATCACTATGTCGATTCGTTCCAGAATTACAAGGAAACCGTATGGAATGCGGTTTTCCCCATCTGGGTGCACAATCTGCAGTTTACTCCGCAGCGGAGTTCTATGGCCAGCAGCCTGATGCCCTCCGAAGAACGCTACTCGTTCAATATCGGCAAGCTGAAGGTTTCTAAAGACGTGCTCAAGTTTGCCCCCTGGCTGCTCGCGGCTACCGGCCTGCTCAAAAAGCTCAAGGCTTCCTTCTGGTACTTGCCACTCATCATTCTGAGCGGAGTGCTCGCATTTCTGCGCGACCCCAAACGCTCGGTTCACGCGGAGCCCGATGAGGTTCTGTCCGCCTGCGACGGCGAGGTTATGGACGTGTCCACGGTCAGCGAGCCCTGCATGGGTCCCACCCCCTGGCTGCGCATTTCCGCCTTCCTGTCCATAACTAATGTGCATATTAACCGCTCCCCCGTGGCGGGCAAGGTTCTGGAGCAGTTTGAGGTCGAGGGCAAGCACGTAATCGCCAACAAATACCGCGCCGTACATAACCATTCGTGCTACACCGTCATCGAAACCGATTACGGCCAGGTCGTAGTGGCCCAGCGCGTGGGCCTGCTGGCCAGACGCATCTTCAACTGGGTCGGACGCGGCGAATTGGTAGCTCAGGGCGAGCGCTATGGCCTTATCCGTTTAGGCTCGCGCACCGATATTTATCTGCCCCTGGAGCGCTATTCCGTACTGGTTAAGCCCGGCGACAAGATCAAGGCCGGCCGCACAGTGGTCGCCAAACGCCTTTATACACCGGAGCAGCTGGCCGCCAATGCCCAGCAGCGCCAGGCCGAGATCGATGCCGTCCTAGAGACGACCCCCATCACCAGCGACAGCGAAGAAGGCGACCGCCATCACATGGTCATGAGAGAGACCGAGGATCGCTAGCCTGCTGATTTAGCATAAAATCTTTTTCCACGGAGGCGCAAAACTCAATATGTCAGCCGATATCGCCGCTTGCTGCAGTGCTCTTAATCTGTCGTTTTCCCAGCTAGGCGAGATACGCGACGCTCTATGCAGCCGCATTCAGGAGGGACTTAACTGCGAAGGCGCAGAGATTCAGGCCCTGCCGGCATACATTCCCCTGCCCCAAAGGTCTCTCAGCGGCACTGCCCTGGTTATAGACATCGGCGGCACCAACATGCGGGCTGCCCTGGTCGAATTTCGCGATGGCCAGGCCAGTATCGTCGCCGGCCCCGTACAGGGCCAGGTCGACACCGGACGCGAGAGCAAGGTGACTGCCCAGCAGTTCTTCCGTTCGCAGGCTGAGCTGGCCGCCCAGTTAGAGCCTCCGCCGCACACCCCGGTGGGCTACTGCTTCTCATACCCCGCCAGCATAACCCCAGAGATTGACGCTAAGCTGCTGGCCTGGACTAAGGGCATCAATATCCCCGACGTAGTAGGCACTTCCGTGGGCACCGGACTAAGGCGCGCCCTGAAAGAGCAGGGGCTGGAGCCGGGCAGGCTTATCGTGCTCAACGACACTGTGGCCACCCTGCTGGCAGGTACGGGTACCTACAGCCAGTCCTACGATAAGTTTATCGGTCTGATCGCCGGCACCGGCATCAACATGGCGGGCTTCATGCCCAGCAGAATGGTGGGCAAGCTGGATCCCCGCAGCTATGCGTCCGAGCAGATCGCCATCAACCTAGAAGCAGGCAACTTTAAACCGCTTTATGCCACCCGCTGGGACGATATGCTTGACGCCGCCACCGACAATCCCGGGCGCCAGCGCTTTGAGAAGGCCTGCTCGGGCTATTACGTTCCCTTCCTCTATCAGACTATCGCCAACGATATTGGCTTAGATATCGGCGACTTCGATCCCAAATGGGGCACCGGACATTTGGTAAAGCTGGCTTTAGAGCACAACGATGAGCTGGCCATGTCCATACTCAAGCGTTCGGGACGGCTGATTGCGGCCACCATCGCTGGCTTTATGAAGTCCATGGGAGCGGGCAATTACGCCATCGTGGCCGAGGGCAGCCGGTATTGGAAGGATCCCACCCAGGCTCCGCTGGTATACGATCTGGTGGGGCAGCTCATCCAGCCGGATCAGCAGTTCGCCATCAACGCTGTGCCCAACGCCAACTTTATCGGTTCTGCCTGCGCGGTTTTGGGAGTTTTATAGCCTCGCCAGCTCCGCGAAGCGGGCGTCTTTAGCCCGGCAGATTTGATTATTATTCAATAATGTAGTATCATTGTATGCTACTTATCTATCCAGCTTAACGCCGTATTGCTTAGCGTGCTGGACAGCGGTTTCCGTTTTCCAGGATGCTGCGCCTGCCATAGCGCGGTACCAGGGGGGAATGGACGACTAGCTGCGATCTTCCTGTACAGATAAAGAAAGGAAATCGCCTTATGAATCGTCAGCAGCGTCGCCTATCCGAAGGCGCTCTTTTTAACGACATGTACCAGTTCACCATGGCCCAGCTCTATTTCAGAGCCGGTCTGCACGAGCTGCCCGCCCACTTCGACCACTTTTTCCGCAACTATCCCAACTACGGCGAGCACCAGGCCGGTTACTGCATCAACGCCGGCATCTGCTGGCTGATGGACTGGATGAAGGATTTTCGCTTTGAGGATGAGGATATCGCCTGCCTGCGCAGCGAGATTGGCCCAGACGGCCAGCCCGTATTCGGCGAGGACTTCCTGAGCTGGCTGCAACGCGAGGGCAATTTTGCAGGCCTTACGGTCAGATCGATGGGCGAAGGGCGTGTCGTCCACCCCAACACCCCCATTACCAGCGTAGAAGGCCCTCTGGCCATGGCCCAGATTTTAGAGACCCCGCTGCTCAACACCCTGAATTTCCAGACCCTAATCGCCACGAAAGCCGCCCGCGTGCGCCATAGCGTTAAAAGCAGCCTGCTCATGGAGTTCGGTATGCGCCGCGCCCACGGTCTGGGCGCTAATCAGGGCTGCCGCGCCGCCCTCATAGGAGGCTGCGACTTCACCTCCAACGTCGGCCTTTCTTACGCCATGGGACTGTCCCCCAAGGGCACCCACTCCCATGCCATGGTACAGACCTATCTGGCTCTGGGCAAGAGCGAAGAGGACGCCTTCCAGGCTTACGCCGATATGTACCCCACCAACTGCCTGCTGCTAGTCGACACCATCGACACTCTGGGCAGCGGCGTGCCCAATGCCATCAAGGTATTCGAGAGACTGCGCCAGCGCGGCTATAAC
>JAFSXO010000042.1 GCA_017444045.1 bacterium
CAATGAGCAGCTTAAATATATTATTGATCACCGTCTCGATCCAGTGGTTCAATTGGAAGAAGCTGATGGCAAAACCGATCCTCTGTCTAGAGAATTGGAGCGCTTTTTGACATGCAGGCATCTGAAGATTGCTTATAACCCGAAATTCAGAAGAGAAGCTAAGCAGTATTCGTATAATGCCCTTGGCGCCAAGGGACAGCAGCGCGGTGCGGCTGGTAAGGATGCGCCTTCCGAGGGTAGCTCTGAAAGCTATCGCGAGCCTTTGCCTTTGGACAAGCCTCTGCCGACGCGCAATTATAAAGCGCCTACTCCCCAGCGGCGTCCTGTCGTAAAGCAGCACAACTACAAAGCTCCTGTTCCTAAGCAGCGTCCGGCGATTAATTTTGATATTCCTTTGGATGCCATGATTCGCGGTGTACTGATTTCTCTGGAAAACAGCCCTAATCTCGGTGTCACACGCAGCCAGCTGAGTAGAATCGCTCAGCGCTTGCCTGAATACAAAAAAGCGCTCAACAGCCTGGATCAGAATCCTTCTCTGCGCAACGCGACGATTTTGGGCCTGACCAAAGAGCTTATGTCCGTGCTTACGCAGGAACAGTTGGCGTATATAGCCGAAAATGACGGCAAGACGCGTATAGGCCTTATGCCCAGCACTAAAGAAAGTGCTTGGGCTCGCGAGCTGCAGAATTATGTTGAGGCCAAGAGTGCAGGCAGGCAATATCGTCCTACGTATAATATAGTGGATTGAGGCAAATGGCGTTTCAATGTCGGTAAGATTGATTATTATAGGGAGGCTCTAGTTTCTTGCCATGACAGACAAAGTCACTGATGAAAAGCAGAAGAATGCACACGAGGAAGCCAATAGCAGTGAAGTGTCCAATGGTCAGCCTGCAGCTGGTGCTTCTGCTGACAATGCTCCTAAGGCAGACGGTAAAAATGATGTAGCTGACGCTAAAAACGATGAAGTCGAGGAAGAGCAGTCCAGCAAGCTGAGCAATATTATTGCTTTTGCCTTTGTTATCGGGCTTGTCGCTTTTAATGTTTACGCTTTCTGGGGATATAAGGATTATGGTTTGCCGGAAGTCTCCCCCGATAAACCCGTTCCGGCGCAGGTAGATGTGTCGGCCTCTGCAGATGCTACTGGTACCGTAAAGCAAGAAGGTGCGTCAGATTCCGCTAAGCAGCCGGATGGAAGCGAAAAAGTCCCTCCCCAGGCCGCTGCCCCTGCCCAGGATCCTGGTGCGGCTAATGGCACCGGCGATAATAAGGATGGCAAAACCGCTCCGCCTCCGCCTCCTGCTAATTCGGGCGATGCTAAGGCTGGCAACGCTAAGGCCGATAAAAACGCCGCACCTCCGCCTCCTGGCAAGCGGCCGGATCCCATCTTTGCCACCAAGACTCCCGGTGCCGCGGATAAGGCTGGAGATGCCAAAAAGGATGATTTAGTAGCCCCGCCTCCCGGCAAACGACCTTCTCCTATATTTGCTACCAAGACCCCAGGTGCCGCCGGATCAGGCGAAAACGGCAAGGGCGACAATTCGTTGGTAGCGCCGCCGCCAGGAAAACGGCCTGAGCCCGTATTTTCTAAGTTTAATACCCCTGGCTCTAAGGAGTCTTCTGGGGCAGTTATGATGCCGGGCCCGCAGTTTTTGATAGGTGTTAGCGAGCTGTGCAAGGACGATAAGCTGGGCTTAACTCCGGAACAGCGTAAAAAGTTTGCCGATGTTTTGACGTTATTGGCTGAGGATCAGTCTACGATTGCAGCTTCAGCTGATAATTCGCTGTCGTATTTAACCAAAGAGCAGGTTGATTGGATCCTGGCTAATCGCGGCTCTGCCGTAGCCGTCGACGATGTTGAACCGGAAGCGGGATTTGACCCAATAACTACCGCGTTCATGCGGCTTTTGCGCAGTAAAAAGACCGATGATGGCAAAAAGCTTACGCTGACCAAGCATGCCAATGCCGAGCTTACGTATCAGGATATCGTCAATGGCATTCTTAAAGCGGAAAAAGAAAAGAAGGAGCTTGCTATCAGCAAGGCCCAGGCTGAAGCCCTGATGCCCATTCTGGTAGCCGCGAATCGCGCCCGCCAGAATGAGGCCATGCATTTCCAGCAGCTCCGCGAGATACTGACCGATAAGCAGCTGGCCTGGCTTAAAGAGCATCCAGAAAAAACGGTGATGAACGTCAACGATGTGGTTTTGCGCTATGTGCGCCAGGTTTGTGAATAGCGTCTTGGCCGGCAGCAATGCCATTTAGTTAAGGATTCGTGGCATTGGTTATGCTCATTCGTGAACGTTGGCGCTGCCTTGTACGTTAGCGTACAGGTTAGCACACGACATGCGTTAAACCTCGATTTTCCCACCAACTGTGGCCACCCCCTCTGTCGCAGTCGCGACATCTCCCCCTGCCATCCTTTAGGGGGAGTTATAATGGGGATCCATTGGCCATTGCTTAACTAAACGACATTAGGCCGGCAGGTAGTATTTGCTGCTGTGTCAGAGCTGTGGCCAGACTAAGCCAATGGCATTATATACCCAGCAGATTTGTCTCGGCCGCGAGAGTGATGGCGAATTTCTTCTGTACCATATCCTGTACGGTCTGCGCTAAAGCCATAATTTCTTCGGCCGTGGCATTGCCAGCGTTAACCAGGCATAGGACATGTTTGTCTGACAGCTTGGCGCGGCCCTGCTGGAAGCCGTTATGCAGCCCGGAATTCGCGATTAGCCAAGCTGCTGAGAGCTTGCAGTATCCCGTCCGCGCCGGATATACGGGCATTTGTGGATACTCTTTTAGCAGCTCTTCAGTCCGCTGCTGTTCAATGATGGGGTTTAGGAAGAAGGAACCGGCGTTGCGGTGGTTAGGGTCTGACAAATCGTGAAGCATCGCCTTGGAGCTGCGAATGTTCAGGACTGCCTGTCTGACCTCCGCAAGCGTGGGCGGCGTGGCCTGCTGGGCAAAATAATTGCGCAGTTCCTTATACTGAAGTGAAGCTTGTCCGTTAGGTGTCAGTCTGAATAAGACTGCAGTGATAATATATCTGCCCCGCCAGGCGGTTTTAAAAATACTGGTTCGGTAGCCAAAGGCGCATTCTGATGCGCTAATCGTATTCAGTTCACCGCTGTTTATGTCTAAGGCTTCGATAGAGTGGATAGTCTGCGATACTTCCTGTCCATAGGCGCCGATATTCTGCATTGGAGACGCGCCCACGCGCCCAGGTATGCCGGTGAGGCATTCCAGCCCAGCCCAGCCGTTCTCAATGGTTAAGTCTATAAGATCTTCCCAAGGCAGTCCCGCCCCGGCGCGCACGATTGCCTGGGTACTGGTCTTTAGGATGATGTCTGCGGTTTGGTTGTTAGGGCGCAGCAGAAGGCCGTCAAAACCGTTGTCGCCAGCGAGAATGTTGCTGCCGCCTCCGATGGGGTACAGCGGGATATGCTCTTGTCTGGCCCAGCTGGCATACTCTTTAATTTTCTCTAAGCTGTCTGGCTCGGCGAAATATCGGGCAGGTCCGCCTATTTCAAAGGTGGTTAGCTCAGATATAAGGCGATTTTTCTGTATTCCTGTAGGTATGGCGGTCATATTGCTGCGTGCTCCTATGTTTTAATAAAGGCTTTTGGTGTGTTGCTGTGTTCCTTATAGCTTATTGAGAACCGATAATATTTCCTGTCCATATTTGCGCACTACATGGGGAGGCAAAATGTGCGAGCTATGCAGGGCGTCTATGGTAGTCGGGGCTGCTTGAGATAAGGCAAACAGCTCTGAATTGGTGAGCAGAAACTCTGGCGCTATGTCGTCTCTCGTTACGGTAGCGGCGCGCCATTCCTTGAGCTGGTGCAGCCGTTGCTGCTCCTTCATGCTGAGAATAATGCGTTTGCTGCGCTTGGGCTTGGGCAGAGGGATAGAACCGCAGCGCTTACCTACTAGAATTGCATTGTAGATAGCTGTAGCTTGGTTGGGGAAAAAATCTAAGTATCTAATGCCCATATCGCGCAGGGCGTGCTCGCTTTTAGGCGGGGAACCAGCTAGCTGCAGGAGCACATGGTCGGGCATGATGCGGAATGGCTGAATATTGGAGCGCTTTGCTTCACGCTCGCGCCATTCGAATAGCTCGCGTACAATTCCGTAGCAGCGGCGGGGCAGACTGTTAAGGCCCTTGATCTTAGCCCATCCGGTATGGTCGCATTCTTTAGGATGAAACTCGGTTGCTATAGTTTGGGCGAAAGCGTATTGGGCTTCTTCCAGACGGTTTTTCTGCTCAAGCTCTTTAAGCAGGGCTAGGCGCAAATCAAAAAGATACGACGTATCATAGCGGGCGTATTGCATCATCTCTTCAGGAAGAGGTCTCTGCCGCCAGTCGGCGCGCTGATATTGCTTATCGAGGGTGACGCCGAAGTGCTGCTGTATAAGCACGGCCAGTCCCCGCTTAGGATAGTTAAGCGCTCCCGCTGCTATGTAAGTGTCAAAAATGTTGGAAAAGTTAAAATTAAACTCGTGTTTTAAATGGGGAATGTCGTTCATTCCGGCGTGGAAGATGGTGATGCGCTTCTGGTCGGTGAAGATTGGGGCTAATGGAGTCAGATCGATAGCTAACGGATCGAACAGGTAGTCCTGATCGGGGGTCGATATTTGTACCAAGCATATCTGATCCTGATAAGAAAAATACGAATCCAGTTCGGTGTCTAACGCTAACAGATTATATCGTTCAAGATCGAGAATACTGGAGGCCAGCTTCTCTGCGGTGTCTATAAGTACTGGCAAATCTTCTTTCATGTCAACACTAGTATAAGTATTTTTGGGAGCGAGGTAAACTATTTTATAGGGGAGCCCTTATAAAAAACACCAGAAGCTTACTAAAGCATATCTGCAAATAACTATAAAAAAAGCTGCGATGTTTGGTAAAGCATCGCAGCATAATAATCATTCATGGTGCGGGGGATGGGACTCGAACCCACACGAATAAATCATACGCCCCTCAAACGTACGCGTCTACCAGTTCCGCCACCCCCGCAGGTGACATCGAATATTTTATGCAAATTGCTATATCGTGTCAAGAGTGTATAGAACTATTGAAGCTACAGTCTAAATGGCATTACCCTTAAAGGCAGAGGTTTCACATATGCTGTGCGCTAACCTGTACGCTAACGTACAACGCTGCGCCAACGTACATAAATGAGCATAAGCAATGCCGCGAATCCTTAAATAAATGGCATTGCCCGTAAAGGGAATAGTGAATCGAATACGAAGTTTATAAAATTGCAGTCTATTCTGGACGGAATAAGAGAATTATGCCGTGCGCTTCCAGCGGGAGGGTTTTATGAGCGACATCGTCTCCACCAGTTATGGTAGGGCAGATTTAGGCCAGGATGTGGCCAATACAATTGA
>JAFSXO010000006.1 GCA_017444045.1 bacterium
CGCGACTGCGACAGAGGGGGTGCCACAGCTGATGGGAGATTGCGGTGTCACGCATGGTGCACGCTAACTTGTACGCCTATCAGCAACGTTACGCTAACGCACATGAATAAGCAATGCCCAATGCCATGACTCTTAAGCTACTGGCATTGGCCAAACAGACCTATTATGGTCCAGTTTGGCACTAAACGAACAGCTGGGCATATCAGTTACATAGCTAAAAAATACCAGCGCTGTCCACGCCGTCCGGTTACATTCCTTAGCTGTTCGCATCGAGAAAACGTGATGTCATTAAGCTGAGTAACGCTGTCGGGAATTACAATAGAAGTCAGGCCGCTGCACGAGAAAAAAGCGCCCTCGCCTAATCTCTTAAGATTCCTGGGCAGATGCACTTCTGACAGCTTTTCCAGACCAGCAAATGCCTCGTCCCCGATCTCGGTTACGCTGTCGGGAATGACAGCCTCCGTAAGCTCATAACAGCCGCTGAAAGCGTATTCACCTACAGCAGCTGTGCCCTCTTTAACTAAGGTAGAAGCAACATAAGAATCAGCGCTGAGCAAACGGTCCTTCCAATAGCACAGGCCATCCTGCTTCCATAGAGCACCATCTCGGCAATAGATGTTCTCCAGGGGACAGTCCCTAAAAGCGCCATCGCCGATCGTATCAGTGCTGTCGGGAATTACAATCTCCGCAAGCTCATGGCAACCGATGAAAGCGCATCTGCCGATGCTTTTTAGGCCGTCGGGAATGCTGACAGACGTCATCTCATCGCAGTGGTCAAAGACATACCTAAAAATCGACTTGGTACCGGGGCGGATCACGGCTTCTTTTATATCTGTATCGGCGCTGACCAGATGCTGGCGCCAATAGACCAAGCCGTTTTCCTTCCAGGAACAGTTGGGCAGACGCTTGCAGTTGCGAAACGCGTTGTAGCCCACGCGCCTGAGTCCCTCAGGCAGATTTATATCCTCCAGACTTTTGCATTCGGCAAAGGCGAAATAGCCGATGCTTTGCAGAGTATCGGGAAGCCTGACCGAGACCAATTTAGGGCAGTCATAAAAGGCATCTCCGCAGATTTTTAGCAGCCGCGGCGGCAAAGTGATTTCCGTAAGGCTGCTGCAGTAGGCAAAAGCATAATGGCCTATTATCTGCAGGCTGTCGGGCAGAACTACAGAGACGAGCTCTTTGCAGTCTTCAAAGGCATGACCGTCGATTTTGCAGGTTCCTTCTCGAATGCTGGCTTCGGCAATATGTCCATCAGCTTCGACGGCGACGTTGCCTCTGTACTTAATGCCGTCGACCCATTCTTCTTTTATATCGGCAGAACTGCACTTGTTCAGTGCGCTAGATTTGTTACTTTTTGGGTCATTATCCATCTTTTTTTCCTCTCACGCATTATCAAGAATGGCCTGGCTTTCAAAGCAGCACGGAGAATGGCGGCATTCTGCAGACAGATTAGGGAAACGTTATCGCTGAGCCAGCAAATGGCATTGTTAACTAGAAAAACAATGCTGCCACAGACACTTTTGCCATAATGTTATTAAATTTGCGTAATACTGAGATATTATAAATAAATTTCTATATTTAATGGATATTTCCAGTTGCTTTTATAAAACAACAGACAGATAAGAAAACGCGGTGAGATATACAGTGCCATATATAACGCGGTCACATATATGCGCACAGCCAGTGCCTTACTAAAACGATGTGCCTGAATCAGAACTGCACAGAACTAGCTGCGCGCTTATGAGCATAACCAATGCCACGAATCCTTAACTAAATTGCATTGTCTGCGCGCTTAAATGCGTTCAGGAAAACTCAGAGCACGGCAGGCAAGAACTTAAGCTAATGGCATACCTAGGCTGGAAGGATAATAGCGGATTAGCAAGGAAAAAATCACGCTATTTGCCTTGAATATTATTCCATATCCATACAAAGCGAGGTCCCTAGAGTGCCGCAAGTAAGCTATAGCACTATCGGCTGGTGGCTGCCACCTGCAAATGACGCAAATTCTGACAGCGGTCTGTTATTCTCAGATTCAGCCTTGCGCTCCATAACCAGGCCGGTTTACGCTGTGCAAACCGATAAGGGTGAAGTCGCGCTGACCAATGCGGGACAGGCTGTTCTGGCCACCCCGATTGCTCCCAGCGACAAAGGAATGCAGCTTCTGGCTTATGTGCCTGCCCTAACGCCGGACCGCTTAGGAGACGCCGCCTTCCGCAGCAGGTACGGCCTGCGTATGGCCTATGTATCCGGCTCGATGGCCAACGGCATAGCCTCCGAGGATTTGGCCGCCGCTATGGCAGAGCAAGGCATGCTCGGCTTTTTCGGCTCAGCCGGACTGCCCTTAGAGCGCACAGAGGCCGCAATAATCAGCCTGCGCCAGCGTTTAGGGGACCGCGCATATGGCCTCAACCTCATCCACAGCCCCAGCGACCCGGCCATGGAAGCCAAAACGGTCGAGCTGTTTCTGCGCCACGGCGTGAAGCTCGTCGAGGCCTCCGCCTTTATGTCGCTAACGCTTCCGCTCCTGCGCTTCCGCTATGCCGGAATTCACCGCCGTCCCGACGGTACGATCTGCGCTCCTAACGGAGTGATGGCCAAGGTTTCGCGCCTGGAGATGGCGCGCAAGTTCCTCATGCCGGCACCGGACAGCATGCTGCAGGCTCTGGTGTCCGCCGGAGCGCTGAGTGCCGAGCAGGCCGCCCTGGCCGCCGAGATACCGGTATGCTCGGAGCTAACCGCCGAAGCGGATTCCGGCGGGCACACCGACAACCGCCCAGCTATCAGCATGTGGCCCACTATGCTGGAGCTGAGGAACAGAACTGCCGAGCAGTACGGCTACTGGATTCCCATCGGCGCCGCCGGCGGCATCTCAACTCCTATTTCAGCGGCGGCCGCCTTCGCGATGGGCGCTTCATACATAGTAACAGGCTCGATCAATCAGGCCTGCGTCGAATCCGGAACCTGCGACAAGGTCCGCGAGGTGCTGGCCAAGGCGGGGCCCGCCGACTGCACTATGGCTCCCGCGGCCGATATGTTTGAAATGGGCGTCAATGTACAGGTACTCAAATGGGGCACCATGTTCCCGGTAAAGGCCCGCAAGCTATATGGCTGGTACCGCCAATACGGCAGCTTTGCAGAGATGCCGGCCAGCGTAATCGAGCAGATAGAGCGCGATTACCTGCGTTGCTCAGTAGACGAATGCTGGGCCTCAACGCGCGAGTTTTTCGCCAGGCGCGACCCGCAGCAGATCGCCAAAGCCGAAAAAGACCCCAAGCACCTCATGGCCCTGGTATTCCGCTCCTATTTAGGGCAAGCCTCGCGCTGGGCCAATTCTGGCGATCCCACCCGCTGCCCGGATTATCAGATCTGGTGCGGTCCCTCAATGGGCGCCTTCAACGAATGGGCCAAGGGCTCATGCCTGGAGCAACCCTCAGGACGCCATGCCGGTTTGGCGGCCCTAAATATTATGATCGGCGCCGCCATCGAAGCGCGCGCCGATATGCTGCGCAAGCAGGGCATAGACATCCCGGCAGCGCGGGCGATGTTTGCCCCTCTGCCTGAGGCAGAGCTAAAAAAATTATGGTGCCCGCAGTGAACACTATGCAACAAATATAAATGCAAATTTTAACATGTCATATATATGCGACACGTTAAGAAAAATCCCGATAATATCGGGATTTTTTGTTCATACAAATTTTACAGCTTCATCTTGCAATTATTTGCCAATACTTTATTATAATATTTATATGCATATAGTTGCATATTGTATAGCCAATTATATGCATAATGAGACATAGGCTAACAAGTTACCGGCAAGGATGGAAGATGCAGAACAGGCAATGGGCAAACACTATCAAGTTTCACCGCCAGCGCTTAAAACTCACCTCGCGCAAATTGGCCCAAAAAGCCGGAATAGACCCGAGCTATATCACTTTAATGGAACGCGACGGCTGCGTACCCAGACGCGAAAAGGTACAGGCCTTGGCTGAAGCGTTAGAGATCAATGCCGATGCGCTGCTATTGGTTGCCGGCTATGCTCCAGAGCAGAACAAGAATTCCTCAAAACTAAGCAATTTCGGCTCAGAGCAAAACAGCGATGCTTTTGTGCCCGAACTGTTTGAATGCGTGGAAGCGTTGCTTAGCCTGCCGAAATCCCAGCAGCGCAAGGTCGCGGACTTTCTGTCAGCATATATTGAAGCGATATCGCCAATGCCTGCGGCGGACGGCAAAAGACGCCAGACACAGTAAGCCTAAGAACTCAGCGGCAGCGCAAACACG
>JAFSXO010000043.1 GCA_017444045.1 bacterium
AACGGCCTGGAAATTCTTTGAGGAGAAGTACGGAAAGGGGGCGAAGTAATGGACGGCATCGTATCAAAGCAGTTTATTGATGATTTGGAAAGAGATTTTTTATCTGCAGCATCCGGAGTTTAGGGAAGAATTCTAACAAGAGGGGGGTAAAGCGGTATGTTGCCAACCATACTTGCGAAGCAGTTAGAGAAGGGCATCGAGGACTATATTGAGACATCATTCCCGATGACGAACGCGCCCTTCAAGGGGTCCATACGCAAGCTGCTGGAGACCAAGGATTCGCTCTATCATGAGCCCTATGTCGCGGTGCGCCTGCCTTTCCGAGTCGCAGAGGCCATGCCGACATGCTTTGAGGCAATCCATCCCGCCTATCTTCCTTATGTTCATCAGCAGACCGCGTTTAGCAGACTCACCGGCAACGATGGCCGATCAACGCTTATCGCTACCGGTACAGGCTCCGGCAAAACGGAGTGCTTCCTCTATCCGATTCTGGAGTACTGCTATCAGCATCGCGGCGAGCCTGGCATTAAAGCGCTCATTATTTATCCCATGAACGCGCTGGCCGCCGACCAGGCCAAACGCATTGCGGAGCTGGTCTGGAATAGCCCAGAGCTCAAGGGCAATGTAACAGTGGGCATGTTTGTCGGCGGGCATGAACAGAAGCCGAACCGCATGATGAGCGAGGATAACGTCATCACCGATCACGAGACCATACTCGGCAGTCCTCCGGATATTCTGATGACGAACTATAAAATGCTGGACTACCTGCTTGTCCGTCCTAAGGATGCCGCACTCTGGAAAGCTAACACTCACGATACGCTGAGATATATCGCGGTCGATGAGCTGCATACCTTTGACGGTGCCCAGGGTACAGACCTAGCCTGCCTGCTCCGCAGGCTGAAATCACGCCTGTGGATGCAGAGCGGATATATCTGCTGCATCGGAACGTCTGCCACCATGGGCTCCAAGGACAATGGCAAGAGCATTCTGCGCTATGCCGAGGCAATTTTCGATGAGCCCTTTGAGGAAGATGCTATCGTTACGGAAGACCGTCTGTCCCCTGGCGAGTTCTTTGACGGACAGGATATCACTGACTTTACTATGCCTACGGCTGAGCAGGCTGAAGAACTCAGCTCACTTGTAGAACAGGACGATGAGGCTTCTTATCTAAAAGCCGCCGCGTTAGCCTGGACCGATATGTCAGGCGTGGATGTTACTTCGCCAGAGGGGCGGATCGCGCTCGGTGAGCACCTGATGCACCACAGCTTTACGCAGGCGCTGATCACCCTGATAAGGGGCAATTATTATCAGGTTCGGAATATCGTTGAAGAGCTTAAAGTTAGCTATCCCGCCCTCAGGGAAATGGAAGCTGCCGAGGCTGCTGTCAATGCGCTGCTGGCTCTGATCTCTTATGCCAGAACGGGAACGCCAGGCTGTATGCGCCCGTTCTTAAATGTTCATGTGCAGCTCTGGATGCGCGAGCTGCGCCGTTTGGTGGCTAAGGTATCCGGCAATGAGGTTGCATATGCCATCGCCAATGAATTAAATGTCCCGCAGGCAAATCAGTATCTTCCCGTAGTTAATTGCCGTGACTGTGGACTGACGGGGTGGACTTCCATTCTTAGTGAACACGGAAGCGCGATTATAAACAATCTGGAGGCTTTCTATAACCGTTACTTTAAGGCTGACGACAGAATAGTTATGATGTTTCCGCATCAGCATGACAACTGTCCGTCAGGAATGATTGCGGGGCGAATATGCCCAGACTGCCTGCAGGTGAGAATAGGCGAAGATACCCCAGCAAACTGCGATAAATGCGGTTCTGATATGGTCAGCATTGTTTTGCCCAATTCGATACGCACGACAGGGTCATTAAACCACAAGCAGTATGTCTGCCCGTTCTGCGGATCGAAACGCGGTATCTCCCTTATGGGTCTGCGCAGCGCTACGGAGATCAGCACGGAGCTTTCCCAGATTTTTGCTTCTAAGTTTAATGACGATAAAAAGGTGCTGGCCTTCTCCGACAACGTTCAGGATGCAGCGCACCGTGCCGGATTTTTTAACGCCCGCACATGGCGGTTCGGATTCCGAACAGCGGTACAGCGTTTTGTGCAGAATGGCGGCGCCGGTCTTTCCCTGGCGGACTTCACAGCGGGCTTTCTCGGTTATTGGCATGAAAAGCTGGATAACGAAAGCTTTGTCAGCTTCTTCATTGCGCCGAACATGACCTGGATGAGCGCCTATGAGGATATGATCGCGAAGCGTAAATTAGGCAAGTCTGCCAGGGCTAAGAAGCTGATGGAGGATATTGAAAAGCGCATCTCCTACGAGATCATGCTGGAATATGGTCTCACAAGCCGTATTGGGCGTACCCTGGAAAAATCAGGATGCTCCTGCCTGTCTTTCCCTGCTGACACCATTGCGCAGGTCGCCGGCTTGGTACATGAGCGTGCTATAAACGAGCTGGGCGGATTGGAGCATACTGGAGCAGAGCGCTTCGGGCAGATGGTTGCGGGATATCTGAAGCTTATGGCGCAAAACGGCGCGTTTGAGGACGAGGCCTTCTCGCTCTTTTTAAAGGAGAATGGCAATACCTATTTTATCTCCAATGATAGGGTGGGCTGGATGCCTGGCATGCAGTATGGCATAAATACGCCGAGGTTTATCTATAGCGCGGAGAGCCAGATTAAAAAGAGCTTTAATTTTGATACGGCTGCAGAAAAGAAATATACGGACTGAATCGCATCATGCTGTGATGAGACATTGCTTGATCCTTCTGCTTATACATTCATAAGCAGACTAATCCTCGAGGAGCTGGTTAAGAGCGGTATAGTTGTCAGTATTCCCGAGCCTGCGGGATATACGGTTTATGCCCTGGACAAAAATAGGGTATTCATTTCGGACAGGGTCGCTATGATGAAGTGCGATACCTGTGGTATTGCCCATGCTGTGTCTGCGGAAAACGCGGCGTTCTGGAAGGGTGCCGCCTGTATTCGAAGTGTCTGTGCGGGCAGAGTACATGAGGACGAAGCCTCACGGCTCGATTATTACGGAAAGCTGTTCTCTTCTGGCGATATAGTGCGTATCAACGCCAGAGAGCATACGGGACTTCTTGAGCGCGATGACCGAGAAACCCTTGAGGTTGATTTTAAGCGCAATAAAGAAACTGCGCAGATGTGGGATCCAAATGTTTTGTCCTGTACGCCTACTTTGGAACTGGGCATCGATATCGGCGATCTGTCGACTGTCATTCTTTGCAGTATGCCTCCGGCTCAGTCGCAGTTTTTACAGCGTATAGGACGAGCCGGACGTAAAGACGGCAATGCGCTCACCCTTGCCGTTGCTGCCGCAAGACCGCACGATCTGTATTTCTACGCTGATCCGCTGGATATGATGGAGGGCGATGTTGTGCCGCCTAAGATTTTCCTGCAGGCATCGGCCGTATTGGAGCGCCAGTTTGTGGCATATTGCATGGATTCCTGGGTAAAGCGCGGAGCGCCGGAGCAGGCTGTTCCGAAGCATGTCAGCGTGGTGCTTGGAAAGCTTGACAGTCACCCCATTGATGTTTTTCCTTTTAATTTTCTGAATTATGTTCAGAACAGTCTGTCGCACCTGCTTAAT
>JAFSXO010000044.1 GCA_017444045.1 bacterium
CTCCAAGTCCGCCTACTTTAACATAGGGTACGGCTTCAGCAGACAGGTACAGTATTTTTCTCATGATGCGTAATCCTTTTTATGATAAAATAGTTTAGAACTAGATAATACAGATATTAACTTTAAATGTCGAACAGACTGCGAACAAAAGTTTACATTTTAGAAAAATAATTAAAACAATTAGACTATACCATATCTAAATCATAATATCAAACATATTTGTTTTGTCGATCAATGTCGTTTAGTTAATCAATGCCATTGATCCCTTTAGTAAATGGCATTGATTATAACGATGACAGCAGATAGCAGCTGTACGGGATCATGTGCAGCCTGCATTCCGATATCTCGGGCTTGCAGTCAGAGCTTGCCTGCACGATCCAGTTCCCTGCAGGCAGAGTAAACTCCATGCTCCGGCTCTCGCTGCACATTGCCAGAAGCCACTGCCTGCTGCTCTGCGGGTCAGACATCCAGATGCCCAGGCAGTTGTCGCCGACCAGATCCAAATCGCCTTCGCGCAGGCGCTGGCCGTGGCGATCGTACCATCCGGTATGCCCGTCAGCGAGATTCGCAAACGAACTGCGGTGCAGGGCCGGGATCTCGCGGCGTATCCGAAGCAGCCTAGACAGGAACTCTTCCTGCTCCGCTGTCTGCTTATCCCGCTGCCAGGGCAGATACGATACTTCGTTGTCCTGGCAGTAGGCGTTGTTGTTGCCGCGCTGGGTGCGGCACATCTCGTCGCCTCCCAGAAACATGGGCACACCCTGGGAAAGCGCTATGCTCATCAGCATGTTGCGCATCTGACGCTGCCGCAGCTCTGTTATGGCGGCGCAGCCGGCAGCTCCCTCGGTGCCGCAGTTCCAGCTGAAATTATCGTTGCTGCCGTCGCGGTTGCCTTCGCCGTTGTTTTCGTTGTGCTTGATGTTATAGCTGACGATATCGTTTAGGGTAAAGCCGTCGTGGCAGGTGACAAAGTTTATGCTGGCCTGCGGAGAGCGTCGCGCATAACGATCGGGAGAGCCTACCATTTTTCGCGCCAGAGCGCCTATCTGCCCGCGATCACCCCGCCAAAAGCGGCGCAGAGTGTCGCGCCATTCCCCGTTCCATTCGCTCCAGGGTTCGGGGTAGTTGCCGATCTGGTACCCTCCGGCGGAGCAGTCCCATGGCTCGGCGATGAGCTTTACCCTGGAAAGCACCGGATCTGCTGCCAGCGCCTTAAAGAACGGGGCATCTGGGCTGAACTCGTCGCTTGGGCCGGTCCTGCCCAGCACGCTGGCCAGGTCAAAGCGGAAGCCGTCGACATGCATCTCTTCGGCCCAATAGCGCAGGCTGTCTAAAACCATCTGAAGCACGGCCCTTTGGCGCAGATCGAAGCTGTTGCCGCAGCCAGTATAATCCTGGAAGCTGTATTCTTTTTCTTGGTTCAGCTTGTAGTAGGTGCGGCTGTCCAGTCCCTTCCACGAGATTACAGGGCCTGCAGCACCCTGCTCGGCGCTGTGGTTATAGACGACATCGAGAATTACCTCAATCCCCGCGGCATGCAGGTTCTTTACCATCTGCCTAAATTCGGCGCGGCTGTCGGGGCCGGCGCTGAAGCGCGGATCGGGTACAAACAGACCGGCGGGATTGTAGCCCCAGTAGTTGCTTAGCCCGTTTTGGGCTAAGTGCGCTTCGCCGAGGCACAGATAGACCGGCAGCAGCTCTACCGCGGTTACGCCCAGCCTTTTCAGATGCGCTACCGAGGCGGGCGCGCCCAGGCCGGCGTAAGTGCCGCGCCAGGCTTCGCTGACCTCGGGATTAAGCTGGCTGAAGCCCTTTACGTGGACTTCGTATAGCACCGTGCTTTCCCAGGGGATATCCGGGCGCTTATCCCCCTCCCAATCGTAGCTGTCTTCCGCAACTACGGCCTTGGGAACATAGGGCGCACTGTCGCGCTGATCGAGGCTCCCCGTGTCTGTGCCTGGCTTGAAGGGATACAGGATCGGGCTGAACTCAGCCGGGCCGCTGACCTGCTTGGCGTAGGGGTCCAGCAGAAGCTTGCATGCGTTAAAGTACCAGCCCTGCTTGGGGTCATAGGGACCGTCGGCCCGATAGCCATAACGCTGTCCGGCGCCTATGCCCTCGATATATCCGCTCCAGATTCCCTCATCGCTGCGGTTTAGTGCGTATCTGGCCGTTTCCTGGCCGCTGCCGTCAAAAAGGCACAGAGTAACTGCCTGCGCATTCTGGGAATAGACGGCAAAGTTTACGCCCCTGCCATCGCAGTGCGCCCCCAGCGGAGATGTCTGCCCCTGCCTGGCTGTTTGAGATACCGCCGCAGCGCGGCCCCAGGCCGTTTCGCTGCAGTCTGCCATAATAAGCACAGCGGCAGCCACCGCCGCCCAATAAAAGCGCATACAGACTCCTTTTCAACAATAAAAGCAGCCGCACATGCAGCTGCTTTATAGCATCGGCCGAAGCGTTTGGCTATTCGCCCTGCTCTTCCGCTTCGTGCTCTTTCTCCATCTCCTGGAGCATCTTTATGGCCTGCTGGGCGGCTTCGTTGCCGTTCTCTGCAGCCTTGGAGAAATACTTGATCGCCTTTTCCATATCGGCATCTACGCCCTTGCCATTGGCATACATGTCGGCTAGCACTACCATAGCATCGGTGTTGCCAGCGTTGGCCGCCTTGTTGAGATAATGCAAGGCTTTGCCGTAGTCCTGCTTTACGCCTTCTCCGCTGTAATACAGGACGCCAATTATGGACATGGCCTCAACGTCGCCCTTGTCGGCCATAGCCTTTACGGTTTCAAAGTCTTCGGCAGTGATGTCGATATCGACAGTCTCTTCCTCGTCATAGATGTCGGAAGCATCGGCTACCAGCGCAGGCTCATCGGTGCAGATGTCAGCATCTGTATTGGTGCTGCTGGCGAATGCTGTAACAGATAAAGCCGCTGTCATTGCCAGCGATATGGCAATATTGCGCCAATTGAAATATTTCATAATAATGAAACCTCCGGTATTATTACCTGATTAATGCCATCCTTACCGAGCGCACTGAGGGATAACGCTGGCAGCGGTATGCCTTCGGTGTACAGAATCGGTCAATTATAATTAATTCAAGCCAGCATTCCAAGCTCCTTTTATTCTGACGGCAGCATCTTTGGCTGAGCATCTTTGGCTGCGCAAGGCCTGCTGCTGCAACCGCCGCGGGCTCTGGGGAAGCCGTGCCAGGTGCCGGCCTGTTTCGCGTTTAGCGCAGCTCGGGCGGCGCAAGGGTTTTAAGAAGCTGCACCCAAATACTAGCTTATGCATATCGATGCGGTAACCTTAAAAGCTTTAACCCTAGAATTGGCGGAGCTGCTGGCCGGCGGCATCATCCAGAAAATTTCCCATCTGAACAGCAGCGATCTGCTGCTGCAGATACGCCAGCCAGGGCATACATACCGCCTGCTCATTCAGCTGGGCCGCGAGCAGACGGCTATGTGCCTTACCGAGCGGGAAATGCCCCCCGCCCAGGTACCCTCGTCTCTGGTTATGCAGCTGCGCAAGCATCTGCAGGGACAGCGCCTCGTATCCTTAGAGCAGCCGACCCTGGCCCGAACGGTGTTCTTAAGCACTGAGCGCCATACCCTGGCTGTCGAGCTGAGCGGGCGGCGCAACAATATCCTGCTGCTGAACGCCCAGCGCATTATTATGGGGAAAATGCTTCCCGAGCCTGCCCAGGCTGCGATCTGGCCCGTTGGGCAGCGCTTTGCTCCTCAAAGCGGCGGCCGGCAGCCCAATGTGCTGGCCGCCAGCATGGAAGAGGTGCGCCATGGGCTTATCGACGCGCTGGGCCAGCCGGCGCTTCAGGCTCTGACCCGCGGCCTGTTCGGTCTGCCTCCCTGGCATGCTAAGGATATTTGCCGCTCTGTAGGCCTTGAATCCGAAGCAGAGCTGACCTTTGCCCAGCTGGATATCCTCCTGCAGGGAATCGGTCTTTGGCGCCAGCGCCTGCTCTGCGGCCCTTACGATCCGGTAACGCTCCCCAACGGAAAGGTTTCCCCCTGGTCGCTGGGTTTGGAAGATGAGATATCCTATCCGGATATATCCCAGGCGATAAACGCCGAAAAGCGCCTGCCCGGCTTAGAAGAGCAGCGGGCCGAGCTGCTGCACGCTATTACCAAAATGCAGAAAAAGCGCAGCAGTACTCTGGAAAAGATGCGCGCCCAGCAGAAGGACGCTGAGCAGCTTGAAGAGCTTAAGGAATACGGCAATCTTATTCTGGCTTACATGTACCAGATACCGCCCCGCGCCGCCAGCGCCGAGGTCTACGATTCTCAGGGACGCCTTATCACTGTCAGGCTCGATCCCAATCTAAGTGCTGCCGACAATGCCCAGCGCTATTTCAAAGAGTACAAGCGCCTGAAGCGCGCGCAGATTTCGGTTGTCGAGCCGATGAACAGGATGAGCCAGGAGCTGGAGTTTATTGCCGACATGGAGCTGGCGGCCCAGCGGGCCGAAACCATCCAGGAGCTGGAGGAGCTAAAGGAAATCTGGGAGCAGGAGTTCGCCCCGCCCGACAGGTCGGCCAAGCGCAGCCGGCGCATAAACGCCCCGGCCCTGGGGCCGCGCGTGTTTAGCCATAGGGGCTTTACCATTCTGGTAGGCCGCAATCCCCTGCAGAACGATACTATCAGCACAAAAATAGCCTCTAAGGGCGATATCTGGCTGCATACGCTGCGCGTTCCCGGTGCCCACGTACTGATAAAGACGGCCGGAAGCCAGCCTCCGCCGGAGACGATAGCGGCGGCGGCTCATCTGGCGGCCAGGCACAGCCACGCTAAGCTGGACAGCCGCGCTGAGGTTATTTACACCGACGCAAAATATGTTCACAAGGTAAAGGGAAGCCCCCCGGGGCGGGTAATAGTCAAAACCATTAAAACGATTGTCGCATCGCCCCACACAGCAGTGGAAGGGCTGACAGAGGAATCAAAAAAACATGAAAATAGCTAAATTGGCCATATTGCCGCTGACTTTGCTGCTGCTAAGCGGGTGCTCCCCGCAGGCGCAGACGCCCGAGGCTGGCGAAGCTCCCGATGCTGCCGCTTCGGCATCAGCGTCGCCCAGCGCACGTATTCCCTATATAAAAGGCACCGGAGTGTCCCTTCTGAATCAGACAGTAACTGCCCCTTCCGGCGAGTCTATCAGTCTTATTCCCTCAAATAAATATCCGCTTACTTTAATATCGGTATGGTCCCCCTCTATCTTTAACGGATCAATTTCTCAGCTTAAGGAGCTGATTAAGCTTCACCAGGCGTATGGGCCGCGCGGTCTGCGTATAATCGTAGCCGCTTACGAGACGCCGAGCAAAGAAATAACTGAGGCGATCAAAAATATGCAGATCCCCTTTGAGATGGGCACGGGAAACCATACGCTTTTTGATGCCCTGCAGATGAAATCTATTCCTACGACGTGGTATTTGGACAGTGCCGGCGCTGTGGTTAAAACAGTCGAAGGATTTGAGGCGGTTGAGGAAATGAGTGCCGACATAGAGGAGCTGGTAAAGAGCTTGGCTAGCTCTGAGCCTGTTTCAGATGCCAGTCGCTGATATATGGAGTGGCAGCGTTTTTGCAAATGTATCCGTCTGACTCTGTGGCTGGCTGTAAGTGCAGCTGCTTTGCTGCTGGCTGCCGAGCTTCACGCACGCTTTTGCGGTTTTGGTCCTGCAGGCTATGACAGCGAGACTGAGCTGCAATACTACGTGCTGACTGATACGCATGGACATGTTCCCAGACGTGGTATATACAATAACGAAGAAGTTACCTCTATACGGGAATTGGTCTGGCCTAACAATCAGCGCGCTAGTAGACCGTTGCCTTGGCGCAAAAAAGATCGTTATAGGATAGCTCTGTACGGATGCTCCTATACTTACGGCTACGGAGTTGAGGATCAGGATTCGTATCCCTGGGTCTTAAACCAAGCATTTCCTGGGATTCTGTTTGATAATTACGGGGTACCGGATTATGGGACCTGGCTGTCCTATCTTACCATGCGCGACAATTTTAGCAAAAAGCGCCGCTACGATCTTTCTATATACGCTTTTATATACGATCATATCTTTCGCAATGGCGCTATGCTTTATCAGGGTGACATTATCTCCAACGAGATACTGGAATTCCCTGGATATAAGCCTGGCTATTTGCAGAACCCGCCCCATTTGCGGCGCGTGGACTGGGAAGGCGAAACCAGCTGGGCTGTCGTGCATAGGCTTCATAAAATATGTGTTCATGCGTACTTGAAGCAGCAGGTAAGGCTGCGCTGGCTGCCCTATGACCAGCAGGATGATTATGGCAAGGTTTTCCGGGAGCTGAATCTTGCCATGCGCGATCTTGCCAGGGCTAACGGATCGGACTTTGCTGTGCTCGCTATAGGCCCTCAGAGCGCATATCTGGCCAAGCATTATCTCAGCGACACCCATATAAATGTTATTTACGCTCTCAGCAGCCCAGACACTTCCCTTTACAATGAGCTGCCAGGGACGCATCCCAATAAGAAAGGGCAAAAAGAAATAGCCGACAGCATCGCAGACTATCTCCGCCGGCATCTGCCAGAGCAACTGACGCACTCTGCCTATGGAGGACAAAACTCGCCCGTCTGTGCTTATGCTTTTACGGTAAACCAGAATGCTTCGCGTTAGCTGATCGCCAACCGGGATGCGTTATTTTTTGCAGGATCTTAGCGCATCGATAGACTCCTGCCCGAAACGCAGAGAAGCGCGGCGCAGATTCTTGTTGCAGCGCTCCAGCCTGGATACGGCGTCGCTGCTCCTGTCCTGGCTCAGCAGAGCCATGGCCTCGGCCAGTCGTCCTAGGGCGCTGACTTCGGCTATCAGAGCGCGGTTAGCGTTGCGCAGCTGGCTGGGCACGCTCTGCCGTCCCAGCAGCTGGCCTAAAGCGCTTATCGCGCCCTGAATCTCGCGGGCCTCCGCCGTGGAGACTGCCTTGCCCTGGGCTGCGTCTGCCGACAGCTCCAGTAAGCGCTGGCTGAATACGCACATCTGCTTCTGGGCCGGCACAGCTGTCATCTGCCAGGCGTAGTACTGCCTGGCCTGCTGGTTGGGGGCATTCTTGGCTCCCGCCTGAGCCCATCTGCCCTTCACTCCCAGCCAGCGGACGGCGACCTCCTGGGTAATCTCTCCGTTCTGCTCCTGGAATACCCGCAGCGCCGAAGGCTCCACTCTGCCCTGGGCCAGAAGCTTTTCCATTTTGCCGAAGATGACCAGCCGCTTGTCCCAAAGCTGCAGGGCGGCGCGGCCCAGCTCGCTGGGATGCTGGCTCTGATAAGCGCGCAGCTCTCTGCAGAGGCCTTCGCCCTGCTGCCGGCAGGCGGACAGAACCCTTCTGGCATCGTCAAAGCTCTTTCTGCCATACAGGCAGTCCTCCACGGACTGTCCGGCCTCGAGGAGCCGAAGCTCCTGGGAGAAAACCAGCCTGCTTACCGCGATATCGTCGGCCAGAGCCTGGGCGGGGCTGCTTTCAGCGGCCGCCAGTAGGCTGCAGGATGGCATACCGGCTGGCGGCGCGGCCTGGCAGACCTCGGCCGACGGCGTTCCGCAAAGCATTCCGGCAAACGCCAGAGCGGCAATATAACCAGTAACTTTTTTCATGGCTATTCTCCCAGCAGTAATAAACGGATATGAGTTTCTTTGCTTATGGCGGCGCGGCAGGCTTGCTTATGAGCGCAGCTGGCCGTTAAGCTCGCGCTCGACCGCCTTGACGCAGCGGGTTACGGTCTTCTGAATCTCGGCATCGGTAAGCGTAGCGTCAAAGGACTGCAGCACCAGCCTGAAGGCCAGGCTCTTCTTGCCCGCGCCCAGGGCCAGCGAGCGGAACACGTCAAAGCAGGTTACACTCTGCAGCAGCTTGCCGCAGCTCTTGCGCAGCACGGCCTCCACATCGCCGGCCAGCAGCTTCTCGTCGACGACGAAGGCCAGGTCGCGCTCGACGGCGGGCTGAGACGAGAACGGCTCAAAGTTAGCCATCTCGTCCATGCCGCGCATGAGCTCCAGGTTGAACTCAGCGGCGATGATCGGGCTTTCCAAGCCCAGCTCGCTGAGCAGGCTGGGGTGAAGCTCGCCTATCCAGCCCAGCACTGTGCCGTCGGGCAGCGTGATGTCAGCGCCGCGTCCGGGATGCAAAAATGGGCGGCAGCAGGGCCTGTACACAAATGTCTGGTGCAGAGAGGCCGCCATATGCTCGGTGATGCCCTTAAGCGCGAAGAAATCAGCGCCGGCATAGCTCAGGGCAATGCCTAAGTGGCGCTGCTCGTCAGCTGTACCGTCGGCCTTGGGAATATACACGCGGCTGATCTCGAAGATGCGCATGTCATCGTTGCGGTTGTTGTGGTTGCGCACGATAACCTCGCCCAGAGCGGGATACAGATAGGTGCGCAGACAGCGCTGCTCCTCGCTGAGCGGGTTCATAATGGTCAGCATGCCTTCGGGAACGCGGTATTTCGCTCCCAGCTCGCGGCTGTGCAGTGAGGGGGTAATGACCTCGGTAAGGCCCAGGCACACCGCCATAATGCGCATGAAGCCGTCGATATTGTCGCTGTCGGCTACGCTGTTGTGGCCATTGTCGGGAATGGTGTTGGGCAGATTGTCATAGCCGTAAAAGCGGGCGATCTCCTCGATCAGATCAACCTCTTCGCTTATGTCCTGGCGGTAGGAGGGCACGGTCAGGGTGAGCAGATCCTGGCTGGTCTCCTCGCAGCTGAAGCCCAGCGCTTCCAGATAGTGCAGAGCCTGCTCGCGGGGAATCTCCACGCCTAATACGGCGGCTACCCGCGAGGGGCGCAGGGTTACCCTGCGCGGTTCGGGAGCGGAGCAGCCCTGCTCTACGCATCCAGGTACGGCCCTTCCGGCGTATTTGGCCAGCAGATAGGCCGCGCGGCGGCTGCCGAAGTCGGCTCTGGCAATATCCATTCCCTTTTCGAAGCGCTTCGAGGATTCCGTGCGCAGGCCTAAGCGCAGCGAGGCGCGCCGTATCGAGCCGCAGTCGAAGCTGGCCGATTCTAGCACCAGGCGCTTGGTAGACTCGGTAATCTCGCTGTTTAAGCCGCCCATTACGCCGGCGACGCCTATGATCTTTTCGGGATCGGCGATTACGATGGCGTTCTCCGGAAGCTCGCGCTGCTCGCCGTCGAGAGTGTCGAGCTTTTCGCCGGCCGCGGTGCGGCGCACAATAATTTTATCCTGAGCCACGCGGTCGCGGTCAAAGGCGTGCAGGGGCTGGCCGGTTTCCAGCATGACGTAATTGGTGATGTCGACCACATTGTTTACCCCGCGCATGCCGGCGGCCTCTAAGCGGCGCACCATCCAGCTCGGAGCCGGGGCTATCTGTACGTCGTCGATGTAGCGGGCGATATAGCGCGGGCAGGCTTCTGGGTCGCGGATGTCTACGCTGTCGGCGGAAACCGGGCAGGCACCGCCCTCATCCAGCGTTTCGGGCATGTGCAGAGGGCGCTCCAGCTTGGCGGCCAGCTCGCGGGCGATGCCCAGAATACTCAGCTGATCGGGACGGTTGGCGAACGATTCCAGCACCAGCACGTCCTCGCAGATGGGCAGCACTTCGGTGATAGGCCTGCCCAGAGGAATCTCGCTGCCCTCTGGAAGCTGTACCTGCAGGTCTAAGATGCCCTCGCGCAGCTCTTCGGGAACCTGCGCAATATCAAAGCCCACGGAATCGGCTCCGCAGAACATGCCTTCGGACAGCACACCGCGCATTTTGCCCTTTTTAATTTTGGTACCGTCGGCCAGGACTGCCCCATGGACGGCCACTGCCGTGTACTGATCGGCGCGGGCGTTGAACGCCGCGGTGACGATCTGCAGAGTGCGGCCGCCGTCAAGCTCGACCTGGCACACGCGCAGCCTGTCGGCATCGGGGTGCGGCTCAATTTTGGTTATCTTGCAGGTAAGGACATTCTGCACATCGGGACCCTGCCGCTCGACATTTTCGACCGGAATGCCAATCTGTTGCAGCAGCTCGGCCACCTGGTTAACATCTTCTTGCAAATCGACGTATTCTTTAAGCCAACTGTAAGGAACTAGCATTTGCTTACCACCTTAATTTTTCCTAACACACATGAACATGCAGAGAGAACAGACCTTAGAACTGGCGCGAGAAGCGCTCGTCGCCTTCAAATAAAAGGCGTATATCGGCAATGCCGCAGCTGAGCATGGCTATGCGCTCTACTCCCATACCGAAGGCGAAGCCCGTGTAGACCTCGGGATCGTAGCCTACGCCCTTCAGCACTTTAGGGTGTACCATGCCGGCACCCATGATCTCGATCCAGCCGCTGTTCTTGCACACGCGGCACCCTTTCCCGTCGCAGACAAAGCAGTCCACCATGACCTCGGCGGAAGGCTCGGTAAAAGGAAAATATGAGGGATTGAAACGGGTCTTGCGCTGCGGGCCGGCCATGCGCCGAGCGAACAGGTCCAGGGTGCCCTTTAAATCGGAAAAGGTGACGTTTTTGTCGACCAGCAGGCCTTCTACCTGGTGAAATTCCCAGAAGTGCGTGGAGTCTACGGCATCGCGGCGGTAGCATTTGCCGGGCACGATGACCCGCACCGGTGGCTCGTGCTTTTCCATAATGTGAACCTGCATAGGCGAAGTGTGGCTGCGCATCAGCAAGCCCTCGCGCAGGAAGAAGGAATCCCACATCTCGCGGCTGGGATGGTTGGCGGGAATGTTCAGAGCCTCAAAATTATAGTAATCGGTCTCGACCTCTGGTCCCTGGACGACGGCATAGCCCAGGCCCTTGAAGGTATCCTTTATGTGTTCCAGAGCCTGGTTGAGTATGTGAATGCGCCCCGGCTTCTGCCAGTGCCCAGGCATGGTCACATCTATGGTCTCTGACTGAAGACGGGCTTCCATAACGGCAGCCTTGAGCTGCTGCATACGCTCGCTGATCAGGCCCTCTAGGTGTACCTTTACCTCGTTGGCCATACTGCCCACTTTGGGGCGCTCTTCTGCCGATAAACCGCCCAAGCCGCGCAGGATAGCGCTAAGGCTGCCGTTTTTGCGGCTAAATATTTTTAGGCGCAGATCGTTTAGCTTGTCTGAGCCGGCCGCGCGGATTTCCTCTTCCGCTTCGCGGCGCAATTGGGCCAACTGCTCTATAATAGACATGAAAGCATCTCCAGTATTCAATATAATCCAGCATAAGCCAATGTTGTTTAGTTAGTGTTTTGCGAACAGCTTCGCGCTGCATCAGCTTCCGCTCCGGCACGGCTTTGCTTTGCTCAGATGTGCCCTGCGCGGAACTGGTTACGCGCTATAGTCTGCAAACAGCAGCCACGAATTGTACCTACAAGGGCTTAACTAAATGCCATTGCAGCATAAGCTAGGTTAGAAATCTTTAAAACAAAATGTTATCTTCCACGCTTATGCGTTAAATCCTGGATTGTGGCGTCAAAATTGGTGGGAG
>JAFSXO010000045.1 GCA_017444045.1 bacterium
CAAGCCTGGCGTTGGCAAAACCCTCATGGCAAGCTGCCCGATCAAGGCCAGCGGACGTCCCGTTTTCCGCTGCCGCAAGGAACAGGGCAGCTCAGAGCTCATCCATACTATCGAAAGATACTTTGACGAAGCGGCAAAATGCGCGCCCTCAATCGTATTTCTGGACGATCTCGACAAATTCGCCAACAACGATGAAAGGCACTGCGACACCCCAGAATACGCGGCCGTACAGTCCTGCATCGACAAATACCGCCAGCACGATGTTTTCGTGGTCGCGACCGTCAACAGACTGAGAAGCCTGCCCCGTTCCCTTTACCGCAGCGGCCGTTTCGATAAAGTTATCAGAGTCGGCCTGCCCAAGTACGAGGACGCTGTCAAAATTATCGAACACTACATGCAGGACAAGCCTGTAAAAGACCTAGACTGCAGCTTCCTGGCCCGCATCGCCCAGGGCCACTCCTGCGCCGACATAGAAACGGTGCTAAATACCGCGGCCATAAACGCCGGCTATCAGCGCTGCGAAGCAATTGAGATGGATCACATAATAAACGCATGCAGGCAGTGCCTTTACCACATCCCAGATTTTGATCAGTATGCCGAAGACGAAGAAGGCGACCCTTTCGGCAACGACGAAGCCAACATATACAGCCATCTCAGCGATCTGAAATGCTCCCCAGTGCTTCAGCGCACCGCCTACCACGAAGCCGGCCACGCCGTCTTACAGGAGCTACTGTTCCCCAACAGCGTGAACTTCGTCAGCCTCAAAGGCAAAAAGAACAGCCTGGGCGGCTATATCTCGATATTCCATCCCGAGAACGATGCCTCCACGGAATGGGAAAAAGCCCGGATAATCGTGCACATGGGTGGCAGAGCTGCCGTAGAGCTAAAATTTAGCGCCTGCGAAACCTGCATTTCCGACGATTTAGAAAACGTCTGGATGATTATCAGACGTCTGAGAGAGATCGGCGAATTGGGCTTCGGCTACAACAGCGCCCTCAACTCCGATGAGAGCGATATTTTCCGAACCATCGTCGCCAACAAAATGAACGAAGCCTACGGTCAGGCCCAAAGACTGCTCTTGCAAAACTACGCTTACTTAGAGCGCGTGGCCGCGCATCTGATCGAGCACCATCAGATAACCAGCAAGGAATTGCAGGCCCTTAAATCATCTAATTAGTTAGGGAGATGGATTATTATGACTAAAACAGTGCAAATTAACGATCTTAAGAACAGCCAGACGGCTGGAGATATTTTTGTCAGCGTGATCGGCTACGAGGGTGTAAAGAATGAGCTGCGCAAGATTGCCGATCTGATAGCCAACCGCGAGCTTTACCAAAAGCTGGGAGCCAGGCTGCCGGGAGGCGTCCTGCTTCACGGCGACCCCGGAGTCGGCAAGACCCTCATGGCCACCAGCTTCATAGATGCCTGCGATATGCCCGTTTTCATCTGCCGCCGCGACAAGCCCACCGATGAGTTCATACCGGCCATCAAAGATACCTTCAGCCAGGCGCGCGCCCAGGCTCCCTCTATCATTCTGCTGGACGATTTGGACAAGTTTTCCAACAGCGACAGCGAGAAACCGGACAGCGAAGAGTACGTCACCGTTCAGTCCTGCATCGACAGCTGCAAAGACAGCGGGGTATTCGTCCTGGCCACAGCCAACGATCTCGACGTCCTGCCAGAATCTCTGCTGCGCAATGGACGCTTTGACAGCATAATCCATCTTTCTCTGCCCAGCTACCGCGATGCCGTTAAGATATTCGATCACTATCTTAAGCAGAAGGGACTGCATTCAGTTGACAGCGATCTTGTGGCCCGCCTTATGCACCGGACTGCCTCCTGCGCTGACCTGGAGACGATCGCCAACGAAGCCGTTCTCATCGCAGCCTACAACGGGGACAGCGCTATCGAGACGCAGCATTTCATCAAAGCCTGCCTGAAAGCAAAATTCAGCATAGAATCCGCCGATTACGCAGCGCAGTTTGGCGCGGCCAACATGGAAGAGCTGAAGAACAATCCAGACGCCTACAAGCAGGCTCTGAAGATAGCCTATCACGAAGCTGGCCACACCGTCATCAGCGAAGCGCTAGCCCCCGGAAGCGTCACCCTGGTATCGCTTAACGGCCAAGGCGATGGCATGGGAGGCTTCACCTCGCGCTATTCCGACGAGAGCAGCGATTCCATAAGCACAGCCAAGGACAATGCCATAGTTTTCCTGGGCGGACGCGCCGCCATTGAGATGAAATTCGGCTCGGTGTGCGCGGGATGCGAAAACGATCTCGACAACTGCTACAATATAACAGCTCAGCTGATCTGCGGCGAGTGCATAAGCGGCTTTGACAGGTTTAGGATTAAACACAGATGGGGGTACGACAACTTAGACGAGCGCTCCATAGCTGTTGTCACGCAAAAGATAGAGGAAACCTACCAGAAGGCCAAAGAGATACTGGCTGGGCAGAGCGCCTTCCTCGACCGACTGGCCATGGCTCTGCTGGATAAAGGACTGCTGCTGCGCGACGATATTGCGCGACTCAAGGAAGCTGCCGAACAGGCAGTGCCTGCCTAGCCCCTCTCCCCCGTGTTCGCCCAACCGTTTAACAGGCGGTTAGCTGACACATTCAGTTAGCGAACATATCCGCTCAGCGGACACATTCATACCTGCTCCAGCTTACGCGTCGGCACAGCTTGGCTAAGATGTGCCAGGCGCGGGGCTGGGGTGAAACGCAGCAATAAGCTGTTTAGCTTAAGACAATAACCGCCGCACTTTTGGGATCAGCCCTCACTGAAATCGGTGTCCAAAACGACCTGCAGCGCATAATCCGGAAATGCCTTCTTGACATCACTGCACACCTGATCATAAATGGCATGGCGGTCCTCGGCATCAA
>JAFSXO010000046.1 GCA_017444045.1 bacterium
TTTAGTTAAGCAATGGCCAATAGATCCTCATTATAACTCCCCCTAAAGGATGGCAGGGGGAGATGTCGCGACTGCGACAGAGGGGGTGGCCACAGCTGGCGGAAGAATCGAAGTTTAACGCATGTTGTGCGCTAACTTATAAGCTAATGTACAACGCAGCGCTAACTCATATGAATTATCAGAACCAATGCCACGAATCCTTAACTAAATGGCATTGGGTGAGAGCAAGTGCTTTAAGCAGGTTATTGCAGACGATTGCTGAAATAATAAAGTTGCTTATTCTTAAAGTGATTGATAGATTGTAAAAATTGAAATGCCTCCTATTCCGATGGTAGCGCGATATTTTTAGACTATGAAGCTTAAGAAATTTTATACGCAGAAGATATAGATATAGAAGGAGTACTCAAGGATGAGTAAATTGCAAGAGGTCCTAGGCCAGCTCGCCGAGCATACCTATGTGCGCGAGTGCCAGCTTGGGAATAAGGTCCTGCGCATGGAAACCGGGAAGGTGGCCAAGCAGGCTGGCGGTTCTGTTATGGTAACTATGGGCGAAACGGTGGTTTTGGTAACGGCATGTGCTAACCCCGTAGCCCGCGAGGGTGTGGATTTCTTCCCCCTGACCGTGGATTATGAAGAGAGAATGTATGCCGCTGGCAAGATCCCCGGCGGCTGGATCAAGCGCGAGAGCCGTCCCCCGGAAAGAGCTATCCTGATTTCTCGCGTTATCGATCGTCCCTGCCGTCCTCTGTTCCCAGAGGGCTTCCGCAATGACGTGCATGTCGTTGGTCTGTGCGTTTCCTGCGACGGCCAGAATAATCCCGATGTGCTGGCGCTGAGCGGCGCTGGCGCGGCTATTTCTCTGTCGGATATTCCCTTTTACGGTCCCGTTGCCGGTGTGCGCGTAGGGCGCATAAACGGTGAGTTTGTGGTCAACCCCACCGAAGACGAGCTCAAAGAGAGCGATATGAACCTAACCGTAGCCGGTACCCGCGACAATATCAATATGGTTGAGAGCGGCTGCCAGGAGCTTTCCGAGGATGTGCTTATTCGGGCCTTTGAATTTGCCCACGAAGCAATACGCAAGATTATCGGCATGATCGATGAGCTGGTTCAGGTCGCCGGCAAGGAAAAGGGCAGTTACGCCATTTACGCACCCGATGCCGAGCTAGAGGCCGTGGTGCGCAAGTATTTGCAGCCGAGCTTTGCCACGGCTATGCGCATAATGGATAAGCTGGAGCGTCAGGCTGGGTTTGACGCGATCACCCTAGAGGTGCTGAAGGAAAAGATCGCTGCCGATGCCGAGTTGTCAGATGAAGAGCGCGAGCGCTTGCTGGCTCTGGCCGATAGCGAGACCGCGGCTAAGGATTATGCCGCCATCACCAAGCATATTAAAGAAGACGAGCTTATGACGATGATCGTCGATGAGGGCCTGCGTCCCGATGGGCGCCGCGTTGACGAGATCAGACCGCTTTGGGCTGAGGTTGGCGTACTGCCCAGAGCGCATGGAAGCGCCCTGTTTACCAGAGGGCAGACTCAGGCCCTATCTGTTGCCACCTTGGGCACTCTTACCGAAGCTCAGACCTTTGACAATATCTTCGGCGAAGCTACTCGCCGCTATATGCACCACTACAACTTCCCGCCTTTCAGCGTAGGCGAAGCGCGCAGTATGCGCAGCCCGGGCCGCCGTGAGATCGGTCACGGCGCTTTGGCAGAGAGGGCTTTAGTACCGGTTCTGCCCAGCGAGGAAGAGTTCCCCTATGCCATTCGCGTGGTCAGCGATATTCTGGAATCTAACGGCTCCAGCTCTATGGCCTCTACCTGCGGAAGCACTCTGGCTCTGTATGACGCTGGTGTGCCTTTGAAGCGCCCCGTCGCTGGAATAGCTATGGGACTTATTAAAAAAGGCGATAAGTTCGTGGTGCTGACCGATATTCAAGGGCTTGAAGACGCTTTGGGCGAGATGGACTTCAAGGTTACCGGTACGGTAGAGGGTGTTACCGCTCTGCAGATGGATATCAAGATGAAGGGCGTTACCATGGAGGTGCTGGCCCGAGCCTTAGAGCAGGCCCGCAAAGCCCGTTACGAGATTATCGATCTTATTGAAGAGGTCATTCCCGCGCCTCGTCCTGAGCTTTCCAAGTATGCTCCTAAGGTTGATGTCATTACGGTACCCATTGACAAGATTAAAGATGTCATTGGCCCCGGCGGGAAGGTTATCAACAAGATAATCGCCGAATCCGGCGCTAAGCTTGATATCGAAAACGATGGCCGCGTATTTATAGCTGCTATAAACAGCGAGTCCGCTGCTAAAGCGATTAAGATGGTCAACGATATCATCCGCGATCCCGAGGTGGGCGAGGTATATGAGGGCAAGGTTCAGCGCATTATGGACTTTGGTGCCTTTGTAGAGATCCTCCCCGGCAAGGAAGGGCTGCTGCATGTATCTAAGCTGAAGCCTTATCACGTGCGCAGTGTGGAAGATGTTGTCAGTGTTGGCGATACTATTAAGGTGCGCTTAGAGGAAATAGACAACCAGAACCGCCTGAACCTGACCCGCGAAGGTCTGTGGAGCGAGGAGGAAATGGCAGAGGCTGAGGCTCTGAGCAATGCCAGTCCTGTTGACGTTCGTCCGCGCATGTCGGGTAAAGCCCGCGAGCGCAAGCCGCGAAGCGCCTCTAAGGATGCTGCATATAATGGCGACGCTGCTCCTCATGAAGAGCGTCCCGCTCGCGAGGAACGTCCGGTTCGCGAGGAGCGTCCCCTGCGCGAAGAGCGTCCGGTTCGTGAGCGTCCTGCCCGTACCGAGCGCCCCGTGCGCGAGGATCGCCCCGTCCGCGCTGAGCGCCCTGTGCGCGCTGAGCGTCCGGTTCGCGAGGAGCAGTACGTTCGTGAAGAGCGTTTCCCTCGCGAGGAACGCTATCCCAATGATGAGCGCATGATGCGCCATGAGTTTGTTGACGAGCGTTCTATGCGGATGGAGCGTCCTGGACGTGAGCGGGCGTATCGCGATGAGCGTTTGGGAATGGAAAAGCCTGAATTCCCGGTTCGCCGTTCTCTGCGCGTCGAGCATGGAGGGCGCGATCGCGCCGAACGTCCTATGCGCGATGTCGAACGCGCCGATAATGCTGCCCGTAATCTGCACGTAGAGCGTCAGTACGCCGATCTGTACGGCGAGCGTCAGCTGCGCCGTGAAGAGCACTATGATGATGCGCCTATGAGAGGGCGCATACGCGAAGATGTCCCCGTCCATTATCAGGATGATTATATATACGGGGAAGATTTCCGCAGCTCAGTAGACAGCGAAGGCCGCCGGAGGCGCCGTCGTCGCTCTGACGATTAGTTATAGCAGTTAAAAAAGCGCCAAGCGAAGGCTTGGCGCTTTTTTACTGTGCCGCAGTAGCGCAGCTTTTGCTGGCACTGCATTAGCTAGTCGATCAGTATCATTAACAGCTGGCGGGAGAATCTAGGTTTAACGCATGTCGTGCGCTAACTTATACGCTAACGTACAACGCAGCGCTAACTCACATGAATAATCAGAAGCAATGCCATTGATTCCTTAAGCTAATGGCGTTAGCTGTCCGATATCGGTATTTATGGCAGCGCGAACGCGGCCAGATCGAATGGATTTGACATGGTCGTTCTTGCGGCTACTTTTGAGCATTGCTCCGGAAAGTAAGCGCATAGTCGGTTGCTTCCGAAGCTTCTGTCTATTTGCCGGAATACGCGCTCCCTGCGCTGGCAGACGTTAAGGCCTGGTAAGGGTAGGCCGTTGTCTGGCTGCTGGTCTAGGGTGAGGGCGAAAACCGCATATTTGCTGTTTTCGCGTGGCGAATGATTGAACTGTCTGATAACCTGTTCCCAATCGTGGCATAAAATGACCGATACGTTCCAGGCGCGCTTTTGGGCAAGGTAGCGGTTTACTGAGTAATAAAGGCAAAAGCCATTGCGATACTCGTTGGTAAAGGTAATAATCGTTTTATTGCTGCTAGGCTGATCGTCTATAATAATGTCCAGGCTCTCTTCAAGATGCTTAAGCCATATCTGTTTGCCAGGTGTATACGGCTTGGACGTAAAGGTGCCGGCGAATATGCCGTGCTGCTTTATGTCCTGCGGCCAATTATAATGGACTAGTCCGCACCAGCTGTTCCTTCCGCTTAGCGTTATCTTAAGCAGTCTGCTTATAGTGAAGGGATCGTTTTCGTTAAAGGCATTTACGCTGTCGCAGACGCCAAAGGAGTCGGAATCCAGATAGTCATAACTGCTTTGGGGAAGCTGTACTCCAGGTATCATCCAGCCAGCCAAAAACACGATTTTACCCCAAAGCATGACCGCAATTATGGCGTTAGCCAGCGCCGGCCGCACACTGCTGAGAAGTGAGCCTATTATGACGCACTGCATGCCTAGGCAGGGCACTAGGTAGCGGGGCACTGCAAACTCAAAATGCAGAAATATCCACAGAGCGGTGGGCAGAATAAAGAGAAGCAGCGGCTCCAGATTGGGCTTGAAACGTTTCGGGCATATAATGCTGGCGCAAGCCGCCAGCAAAAACAGCTGCCCGGCGATGGAAAGCAAATCGTTGCTCATCATTAGCAGTATGTACTTTCCGAAGCAGTGCCAATAATAATCTAGGTGGAGAAGATGGTTCCAGTTTGGCTTAAAGCAGATACAGGAGCGATAATTAAAAATGGCGGGCAGAAGACCGGTGCGGTAATACAGAATATAGGCGAGTATGCCGACAGCGGATGCATGGCAGAGCAGCATCTTGGCATCGCGCTTGGTAAAGGAGCGCTTCCATAGACTGCGCAGGAAAAGAAATGCCAAGAATACGCCTAAGCAAA
>JAFSXO010000047.1 GCA_017444045.1 bacterium
AGTGAGCCTGCGGCAGCTACTAAGAAATAGATGCATTGATAGCGAGTGCGGTCATCTGCGCTCGCGCTGTAATTTGCGTCAGAGGTAGGCAATGAAACAGTACGGCAGAGGGCTGGGAAGATTTGCATGGGGCAGTACAGCGGTCTCTGCTGTGCTGCTGGCCTCGCTGGCCTGGGGAGGCGGCGCTATTGCGCAAGGCACTCAGCCCAGTGGCAGCCATGGTGAGCAGGCTATGTCTATCGGCGTAGTCGATTTTGACAGTCTGCTAAAGCAGCATCGCGATTACGAAAATTTGCAGCAGCTCGATGAGCAGATCCGTCTGCTTAAGGAGGAGCTGCAGTTTTTGCCTCTCGAGGATCAGCGCCGGCTGGTGGATTCCTCCCAGAATCGCATGCGCGCCGAAGTCGATAAAGCCCAGAAGGAAGTTCAGGCTGAGTACGATCGCATTAATAAAGAGCTGTCGGGGCTGTCGGCCAACATGGCCCATCAGCTGGAGGCTGAGGCCAAGCAGGTTCAGGAGCATTATGGCAAGGTTCTGGAGCAGAGGCTTAAAGAGCTGGCTCCGGAAGCTGTAGAGCCTCCGCCCGATGCTAAGACTCAGCTGGATTCCTTTATGCAGGATATGGCTCAGGTGCACGAGCAGCGTCTGGTCGCTAAGCGCTTGGAGCTGGAGCGGCAGATGGCCAATTTCTTGGAAACTGAGCGCAGCCGCAGCGATACCGAGTTAGCTTCATACGATAACGAGATCATGAGCGCCAACCAAGAGAAGCGCGTCAATCTGATGCTGCGCCTGCAGACGGCTACCGAGCCTGAAGAAGAGGCCAAAATACAGGAAGAGCTGCGCCAGCTGGGCGAGCTAGAAGGCCAGCAGAAGGAAGCCAAGGCTATAGAGCTACGCAAGGTCTTTGAAAAGACTGTCGCCGACGAGAAGGCCAAGGTTGAACGGGAATTGGCCGCTTACTCAAAACGCTTAGATGCCGAGGCGCGCGCTCAGTTTGAGAGCAAAAAGAGCAAGATATTGGGCAATGTCAAGCCTGTCGATGTCGAGCAGAACCGCGCTTTGGCTCAGGCTCAGGTAGAGAAGGTGCGCAATATCGTCAACGCTGAAATGCAGGCAAAGCAGAAAGAAATGCAGGACGCCATGAAAAAGCGAGCCGAGGAGGCGCAGAAAAAACTGCGCGCCAAGCAGCTGGCTGTGCAGAAGCGTTTGCTTAAGCTTCAGGATCAGCTCAATGCGATGGTCAAGGAATCGTACGACAACGTATCTGACGATACCCGCAAAAAAATGGACGACGTCAAAGCCAAAATCGAAGAGCTTCAGAAACAGCGCACCGAGCTGCATGACGCTATGGTCGCCAGCCTGTCCGGCATCGTCGGCGGCGTAGCCGAGAAGCAGCACGTTGACGCGGTTGTGGGCAAATACGTTGCCAATATTGACTGTGTAGATTTAACCGATTTGTCCATGGTGGCTTTAAAACAGGCCCAATAAGCGGCAGTGCTTATAGGTTAGCTATTGGCTGATCTTGCCGATACGCGGTGGCAGCGGAGGAGTTATGAAAAGAATAAATGGCCTTAATGGCTGGGCTTTTTCTTTAGCGATGGTCGCTATTGCCGGTCTGGCTATTAATTTGAGCGGCTGCGAGCAGAAAAAGCTGGTGACCGCGTCGATAGATACTACTAAACTGCTGCAGAATGATGATGAATACCAGCGTTTAGCTCAGCAGTATTTTAACGAGCGGATAAAATTGGCTAGTGAGCTGCAGCAGGATGTAAAAAAGAGCGGAGGAGTTATTAAGGACCAGAGCCTTTATAACAAATACGCCAAGGCAGAGGCCGATCTTAATGCGGAATGGCTGAAGAAGACCCGCGAATTCACCGAGAAAAAAATGGTCAATGTGCGCAAAATCTGCGATAAGCTGCACGCAACTAAGGGTATCGACTTGGTGGTGCTGGATTCGGATCAGCAGCCTACAGTTGAGTTCGGGGCGGTCGATGTGACAGCTGATGTTTTGGCTGAGCTTTCCGGGTTTGCCAGCGAGCCTGATACGGCGAAGCCGGCAGATGAGCTGCCGGAGAAGCAGGACGGCGGCGGGGATAAGACGACTTCCGAGGAGCTTCCGTCAGCATCTGACAAAAAATGAAAAAATTGAGTAAGGCTTGGCCAAGACCATTGCTCCTTAAGCTGTAAGCATTGGGATTGGCGATAGGAGGCTGAAGATAATGCAAAGCAGGCATTTGGGTACGTTGTTGGCCTTAAGCGCAGTTTGCTGCGGTCTCGTTTGGGGGCTGAGCGGGTGTTCCATGCAGCACACGATCAAGGTGGGAGTGGTAGATACCGATCGCGTGGTGCGCGAGAACCCTAAATACATGGAGCTCAACGTTATGCTGGCTGGCGAGCGCCAGGCGGTAATGCAGCAGGTCCCCAGCAATTTTAGAGATATGTCCTCCTCTCAGCGCCAGGAGGTGCGCAAAAAACTGGCTAAGGATGCCAAAGAGCGTTCTGATAAGTTTAGCAAGAAGTATATAGATTTTATTAAAGGCTTAACCGATGATATCCGCGTAGCGGCAAAATCAGTGGCCGACGATCGGCACTACGATCTGATAATCGTGGATTCCCCCAGCAATCCCACGGTGCTTTATAATTCCGGCGACAATATTACCACGGATATTCTGCTAAAATTAAAGTCTTAGGAGCAAATGCGATGGCCGAGAACAATGTGCATCCTTCCGCGGTGATTGACGCGGCTGCCGTATTAGGCACCGCTGTAACCGTAGGCCCCTGTGCGGTAATTGAGGCAGAAGCTCATGTCGGCAGCAATACGATAATTGAGGCTCATGCTTATATAGGGCACGACGTAATAATCGGAGAGGGCTGCTGCATAGGTGTGGGCGCGGTGCTGCGCGATGGTGTGGTGCTGGATAATGGTGTGCGCCTGGGAGCCGGTGTGGTGCTGGGCACCGACGGCTTCGGCTATGTCTTTGACGGCAGTACGCATCTGAAAATTCCTCAGGTTGGCGGGGTTCATATCGGTGCGAATACCATTGTCGAGGCCGATACCTGTATCGATCGGGCTACTACGGGAACAACCGAGGTCGGTGCCAATTCCCATGTCGGCCCGATGGTTATGATCGGCCATAACTGCAAGGTTGGCGATGGCTGCCAAATCGGCTACCAGGTTGGCTTTGCCGGCTCATCTACTATGGGCAATGACTGCGTTATGGCGCCCCAGTCAGGTATGGCCATGCGCGCTGAGCTGGGCGATGGCTCCCGGGTGGAATTTCGGGCTGCCGTGCTGCGCAAGCTCCCTGCCGGAAGCCATGTCGCTGGTTTCCCTGCCCGGCCTGTCGAGGAGGCCAGGCGCATCGAGGCGGCGATTCACCGGCTGCCTAAGGTCTTGGAGGCACTCGACGCCAGCGCTTCGCCTGTTGAAGCTTCCTAATTAAGTTAATAATTATTATGAAGTGCCATTGATCTGGAGAGCGATGGCACTGTCTGTCTGAAGGTATTCCGTGTTAGAGCGAAGATATTCCGTGTTAAAGCGTTTAATTGCTTGGCTTTTTTTGTTGGGCATTCTGCTGCCGGCGATTCCTGCCAGCGCTGCCGATGTTGTGCTGGGCGGCAAAACTGTATTCCGCATCGACGGGCAGGCCGAAGCTCAGGCGCTTTCAAAAAGAATTGAGGGCCTGCTGCAGAATGGTGCGGCCGCTTCCGCTATCCGAGTGGAGAAAAAGGACAAAGGCGCAGCCATCTATTGGGGAAGCGAGCTGATCATTACCGTAACTCCCGAGCTGGCCCGCTCTAACAACAGCGAAGCTCTGCCCTTGGCGCGCCGCTGGGCCGACAATATGTACGATGTCGCCTCTATTGGTCTGCTCAATGTTGACTGCAGCCGCGTGGTGCTATCTATAGAAGGAGAAAAGCTGATCAATACCAGCGGCTTAGCAGAAGGCGATCTAATCGTTAAAGAACCGCAGGGCATCGTATCTGTAACTGTTTACGATGACGGCTCTATTTTGCTGCATGCCCAGCGTCTTGGCAAAACCCAGGTTACCATATCTAAGGGCAAGGGTGTCCAGACTGTTTGGGTTCACGTCAAGGACTGGGCGGGGCGCATTCCCAAGCAGCTAGAGGCCGAGGTTACTGGCCATCCCGCTTTAGACGTGCATGTGCAGCAGGCGGTGCTCTTGGCCGTGGCCACCAACACCTTTGTGAATCCCGGCTGCAGCGTGGAATTTGACACCGACGGCTTCCTGCCGCGTGATGTGCCTGCCGGGGCTACTATGCGCTTTGCTGTGCCTATGACCATTGCGGCTGGCGAGGACTATCTGCCGGTGCGCGGCACCGCGTATGTCGATGTGCGCAATGTGGCCGTGGAATGGCAGGAGCAGAATCTGCTCCTGGTCAGCAACCGTCCTGAGCGCGTCGATCAGGATGGCGTGCTGCTAAACTATACCTTCTCAAAGAACGAGCCTACGCGGCTGATGTATTCGCACCTTAACGATTCAGCCAAGCCGCGCAATTTTTGGGTGAATTTATCCAATCCCGGCAGTACGCCAGTCAAGCTGCTGGTCAATTGGACCTATGCAGGGCCGGGAAAGAGCGAGATTCATGTAGGTCAGACCTCGGCCAAGCGCTTTCTGCAGAGTCTGGCCGCGCAGTCTGGCTGTATTGTGACTCTAAGGCCGGGAATGGTTATGGAGCTGGCCGATCACACCGTGCACAATAAGATGCTGGTGACCGGCTTTGCCATGATGCAGATACTGGAAGGCGACGCAGTCAATGTTGAGGTGCGCAATGTTTTGGCCCCGTCTGAAAACGATGCCCGTCCTCTTCCCGATATCGGCGCTCCCTTCAATCCATTTAAGATCCACCCTCACGGCGTTTTTGCCCAGCCCTATTTTGAGATGGAGGCTGAGTACACCTACGGCAAGGATCCCGTGGTGATCCGTTATGGAGAAAGCCCCTGGCTCATCGACTTTGAGACTGGTTTGCCCAATACCGGCAATTTCGGCGTGCTGTATAAAGCGATAATTGAGCTGAAAAATCCCGATAACCGCACGCGCCAGGCGGGCCTGTATTTTAAGCCTCTAAACGGCCCTGGCGGGGCTAACTTTCTGATCGACGGACGCCTGTTCCAGGCGCCCTTCCGCAAAGTGCAGAATGAGTGCCTAGTCACGCGGATAGAGCTGTCACCGCGCTCCAACCATCTGATCGAGGTGATTACTCTGCCTGAGGCCAGCTCCTGTTATCCCGCTCAGTTTGAGATCCGCGCTTTGACTCCCTGAGTATCCCATTTTTTAGAGAAGCGTTTCGCGTTAAGGAGCAGTTATGGAGCGCAGTCAGTATACTATAAAAGAAGCCGTGGAATTTGAAGGCGTAGGCATTCATACTGGCCAGAAGGGTCGGGTTCGCCTGCTGCCGGCGGCGCCCAATGAGGGCATATGCTTTAGGGGCAAACAGGAGACCATCCCCGCCTTGGCCGAGTATGTGGTCTGCACAGCGCGCAGCACTACGCTGGGCAAGGGCGAGGAAACTATCGCAACCGTTGAGCATCTTATGGCCGCTTTGTGGGGCATGGGCGTTGACAATGCCGTGGTCGAGTTTGAAGGTCCCGAGGTGCCCATCTTAGACGGTTCGTCTTGGCCCTTCGCTCAGGGTATTCTGAAGGCTGGCCTGCAGGAACAGGATGAGCTGGCTGAATATTTGGAGATCTCCGAGCCGTGCTTTGTGGCCCATGGCGAATCGCTGGTATTGGCCATGCCCGCCGATATTACCAGCTACGAGGGTGCTGTAAGCTATGCCTGTGACGATGTTGGCGTGCAGAGATTTCGCTATTCCGTGTACGACGATTTCTCGGTTCACGTGGCTCCGGCGCGCACCTTCGGCTTTTGGGAAGAGGTCGAGCAACTGCTGGCCCGCGGCTTGGGGCTGGGCGGCGATCTGTCCAATGCTCTGATTTTTGGCTGCCCTAAGGAGAAGCGCGTCTCCGATGCTCAGGCAGATTCTCTGGCGCTTAAAGCGGGATGGACTTCCCCGTCCGGGATAAGGCTGCGCTTTTACGATGAGGCTGTGCGTCACAAGGTGCTGGATCTGATTGGAGATGTGGCTCTGCTGGGGCATCCTCTCAATGCTTCTATCTTAGCTGTGCGCGCGGGGCACAGTCTGCACGTGGAATTTGTGCGCAAATTGCGCCATGGAGTGAGCTATGTTAGAAACGAGTGATTTACTGCAGATATTGCCGCATCGCATACCTGCGCTTTATCTGGATCGCGTAACGGAAGTATTTCCCGGGGGAGCTGTCGGCTATAAGAACGTAACGGCTACCGAACCCCAGTTCCGCGGCCATTTTGTCGATAATCCCGTGATGCCCGGAGTCCTCACGTTGGAGGCTCTGATACAGCTTATTTGGGTGGCGTATCGCTGCCAGGGACTGAATGAGGCCGCGCTGCCGGAGGGCTGGCAGGTTCCTGAGGCTCAGATTGAGCTGAACGATATTGAGCGCATACGCTTCCGCCAGATGGTGCGCCCTGGCGATCGCCTGGATCTGCGGGTAGAAGAGCGCGAAGCATCCGGCGATTCTCGTTTAGTTTCGGCTGTTGCCCAGGTCGATGGCAAGGTCGCCTGCGAGGCTATGCTCAGGGTTACTGTTTCGTGACAGACACCTGGCAGTGCTATTCCGCTGAGATGACAACTGCATGCGCTAGGGCGGGGGGGCAGTGCTGCCGGAAGGCCAAACGGAAATTACTATCGAGTTAGATACCGACGATTTCTAGTGAACGCAGTGCTGCGGTGCTGGCGCAGGATCCGGTGCCAGCCCAAATGTTTTCGCTAGGCCTTTGCTCAATGACATAGACAAAGACTCACAGTCTGCCGATAAAAAAGGCGGACTGTGAGTCTTTTTATCGGCGCTATTAGCACACGATCAGCCCAAGAAGGCCACTTTCCCTGCTGCTTTCGCGTGAATAAATAGTTCCGCGAAAGACACCTCTGAGCGCAGCGAAGCAGTACCGTCGCGGAAGCTAGTGCAGCGCAAATGTGTTCACAAACGCTAAGCTATTGGTATTTAGCAATAAAGGAACGATTTATTATTTGTAGTATTAATCAGTTTCAGTATTTTTCTGATAGAGCTTTCGTTATGGAGGTCGGTATGAAGCCTTTTCGCATTGGTGTCGTAGGGGTCGGCAGTATGGGATATAACCATGCTCGCGTTTGTGCCGAGCTTCCCGAATTTGAGCTTGTTGCCGTTGCCGACAGCAATCCTTCTGTCGCCCAGACAGTAGCAGAAAAATTCTCTGCTGAGTGTTACACAGACGCCAGCGCTTTGCTGGGCAAGGTCGATGCGGTATCTATAGTAGCTCCCACGGTTTTGCATTACAGCCTCAGCAGGATGTTTATGGAAAACGGCGTGCATGTGCTGGTCGAAAAGCCTATTACGGTTGAGGCTGCCGAGGCTCGGGAACTGGCGGAGCTGGCCGAAGCCAATCATTTGGTTTTCCAGGTAGGGCATCTCGAGCGCTTTAATCCCGCGGTGGTTAAGCTTCGGGAGCTGCTGCGCCAGCCCATTTTTGTCGAAACGCATCGACTTTCGGGAAAAACTACCCGCAACCTCGATGTCGGGGTCAGCTGGGATCTGATGATTCACGATTATGATCTAGTGCTTAGTCTGATCCAGGATGAGGTCACCGGCATCAGTGCGCAGGGCACATCTGTGTACTCAGACTTTGAGGATCTAGCGTCTGTGCAGCTGCGCTTTAAGAACGGCACAATGGCTCATCTGTCGGCCAGCCGCAATTCAGCGGAGCGCAGCCGGGGCATGAAGGTTACCGAAGCTGATGGGCGAGTGCTTTTTGTCGATTTTATTGCCCAAACGCTGAGCGTTGCTGTCCTAGGCAGCAACGGTCTGCCCACTCCTGCAGAAGCTGTGCCTATTGAAAAGGCGGAGCCGCTAAAGGATGAGCTGATTCATTTTGCCCATTGTTTAGCTGAGCATAAAACTCCGTTAGTCTCTGGCTTTGATGGTTTGCGGGCATTAGAGCTGGCTATCCGGGTGCGCGATAAGATGAATATCGTTAAACTGGGTACAAGTCTCATTTAATTTAATAAAGTAATTGGTCAGCCGCAATAGAGAGGAATAAACGATGAAGATCAACCCTACTGCTCATGTGCATCCCGATGCTCAATTGGCCGACGATGTCGAAATAGGGGCTTTTACCATAGTTGGCCCCAACGTTAAGATCGGCGCGGGTACGGAGGTTCGTTCATCGTGTGTCTTAGATGGCTGGACTGAAATCGGGGAGCACAATATTATTTTCCCCGGTGTGGTGATCGGAACGGAGCCTCAGGATTTTGGGTATCACGGCGAGCGCTCCTTTGTCAAAGTGGGGGACCGCAATATCCTGCGCGAGTATGTGACTATCCACCGCGGTGCTCACGAAGATACTACCACCATTGTGGGCAGCGATAATATGCTGATGGCTTATGTGCATGTCGCCCATAACTGTAGAGTAGGCAACCAGGTTACCATCGCCAATTATGCCGGTATGGCCGGGTATGCCAGCGTAGATGACCAGGCTGTGCTGGGCGGACTGTGCGGGCTGCATCAGTTCGTGCGCATCGGCCGTCTGTGCATGGTGGGCGGGCTTTCTAAGGTCAATAAAGACGTGCCGCCCTTCTGCATGGCCGACGGCAATCCCATGAGCTTGTTTGGCACCAATTTCCGCGGTATGCGCCGCCGCGATATAAATTCCGAAGCCCGCAATGCGGTAAAATCGGCCTTTAATATTCTGTGCTCGCGATCCCTGTCCGTTCCCGCGGCAATCGAAGCCATCGAGCGCGATGTGCCCCAGCTTCCCGAGGTTGAAGAATTTGTGCGCTTCCTGCGCGAAAAGTCGCGCATGGGCGTGCTGACGCGCGCTGGTAAAGAATAGCGCTTATGAGCGCCCGGCGTTTAAAAATCGCCTTTGTCGCCGCTGAACCGTCGGGCGACTGGCAGGCCGGAGCCCTGGCGCAGGCTATAGCAGATAGCGGCGCCGATGCCGAAATGTGCGGCGTGGGCGGTTCCTGTATGGAAAAGGCCGGAGTAAAGGTCTGGCTTAACTCTCAGGATGTGTCCTGCATAGGGCCTGGCGACGCTTTGGGCAGAATCCCTTATTTTTATGCTTCGTATTTTAAGCTAAAGTCTTACCTGAAGCAGATGCGGCCCGACATTACGGTAATGCTCGATTCGCCAGCTCTGAATATGCGTCTGGCCAGGTTTCTGCGCCTCCAGGATCTGCGCTCGCTGTACTATATTCCGCCTTCGGCTTGGACGACGAGCGCCAAGCGCCTGCGCAGTATTCATCAGCGCACCGACGGGGTTGTATGTATATTCCGGCCCAATGCCGAGCGCTACGCCGAATTAGGGCTAAAGGTGGGCTATTTCGGGCATCCTATTGTCGATATGTATAGTCTGGATTCCCAGAGTCCAGAAGAAGCCCGCCGTGAATTGGGTACCGATAAGCCGGTGCTGGCCGTCCTGCCTGGCAGCCGCCGGCAGGAGGTCGACAATCTTTTGCCGCGCTTTGTGGATATAGCCGAGCTTTTTTTGGCCGAACACCCAGAAGCCGAGGCTTTGATCCCTTGCGCTACCGAGGCACTTCATGAAAAGATCGGGCGCTATCTGGGAGAGGACCATCCCAAGATTAAGGCGGTGTTGGGGCATACCCGTCAGGCGCTGCGGATCGCTCGTGTAGCTTTAACCGCTTCCGGTTCGGCGACCTTGGAGGCGGCCATGTGCGGCGTGCCTATGGCCATCTGCTACCGTTTCGGCATGGTCAATTGGGTGCTGGGCAGAGCTTTGATCCTGGCCGGTCTTTTGCGGGTTGAGCATTTCGGACTGCCCAATTTGGTAGCAGAGAGCCGTATCTGTCCTGAGCTTCTGCAGCATGAGGTCTGCCCGGAAATGCTGATGCCTATATTGCGGGAGCTTTGGGACGATACGCCCCGCCGGGCGCAGATGGTGGCGGATCTGGCTAAGGTTAGGGAAGCGCTGGGTCAGCCTGGGGTACTGCGCCGCGTGGCGCATGCGGTCGTGTCTATGGCTGAGGGGATGACCTTGGCAGAAGCCGTGGAGCGAGCTTAGGTACGGCCATGGATGTTATCATTACCAGCAATTCTCCCGGCGAGCTTTCGGCTTGGGTAGCGCCTTTTGTGGCCTGCTTACGGCAGCGCCATCCCGACTGGCATATCTATCTGGCTTTAGTGCCCTGTCCTTTCGCCACTGGACGCGAGGCGGAATATGCTAGGCGCATTGAAGGGCTGGCCGCTATTTGGACTCCCTGGCAAACCCTGAAAATACTATTGGGAGGGCGTTTGCCGGTGCCGCGGGCCGAGCGGGGCCTGGTCGTTTATTTGGGCGGAGAAGCCTGGCACGCCTGGGGGTTAAGCCGGCGCTGGCGTTATCCCTGGGCGGCTTATGCTGTGCGCGATAACTGGCTGTGGCGCAAATGCTCAAGGGTAGCGTCCCAGCGCTTGGATTTGGCGCTTAAACTAGAGGCAGCCGGAGTCTGTGCCGCCCATGTCGGCTTTATTGGCTGGCCGGCTCCGCAGCGCCAAGGCGAAAGCTCTGAGGATCTGTGCATCGGCATTTTTCCGGGGTCGCGCATGCTGATGCTGCGCTATACCTTGGGGCCGTTTTTAGAGCTAATCCGGCTGCTTAAGCTGCGCCTGCCTCAGGCTAGGTTCATTCTGGCGGTATCGCCGTTTGTTAGTCGGCAGGATGTGGAGGGCATACTGCGCCGTCCCGGACGCTGCGGATTGGCCTATAGAACTGGCGCGCTGTGCGGCAATACCCTTCAGATAGAAAGCGGGCCTGAAGTCGAGGTCTGCTGGGGTGAGCCGCGGAGGGCTATTGAGCAGATTGACGCGGCTATATCCGTACCGGGAACCAATACCGGCGAAATAGCGGCCGCCGGCAGAGCTTTAATCGTCGGCCTGTCCTGCAATATACCTGTCCCTAGCGGAGGCCTAGGCTGGCTTCTGGAGCGCATTGGCATAAGCCGCTGGCTGCGCAGCTGGCATATGCGCCGTTATAAGCGGGAGCGCTTCGCCTCTCTGCCAAATAGGTGGGCGGGTGAGATGATTGCTCCCGAGATAATAGCCGATGACGATTTAACCGATCTGGCTAACCGCGTAGCCGAGCTTTTTGCCGATCCCCTGAAGCGCGATGAGCTGGGACGGCGTTTGGCTCTGACCATGGGCGATCCTGGCGAAGCTGTGCGGCGTTTAACGGGTTTTATAGCTGATGACAGACAGAATTAGCGGTTTTGTTTTTAAATGGCGGGGCGGTTTGATGGCGGTTTTTGCTCTGCTGATGCTGGTGATGGCGCGTCCCACACGGCTGTCCCTGGATTGGGGAATCTCCGTTTCCATTCTGGGGGAGCTGTGGCGTTTGTGGGCTTTGGGGTACAGCGGTGAGCATACGCGGGGCACCGAGGTGGCGGCGCCGCGGCTGATAACCTCAGGCCCTTTTTCGGTGTGCCGCAATCCTCTTTATTTGGGAAATGCTCTCAATTCCTTGGGGGTAACGGTGGCTGTCTGCGGCGGCTGGCCGCTGCCGATCAGGCTGGGCCTGCTGGGATGCTGCGCATTGGCTCTGGCGCTGGTTTACGGTTGCTGCGTGAGAGCTGAGGAGCGGTTCCTGCGCGAAAGGTTTGGCAGCGCCTATGATGATTACTGCCGGCGCACCCCGCGCTTTTTCCCCCGTCGCTGGCCGACACCGGCCAGCCGCGAGGAGGGCTTCTGCTGGGGTAATTTAGGCTTCGAAAAGGTTACCCTGATTTGGTGGGTGCTCTGCTGGAGCTATTTGCATTGCAGATACATTGGTGTTCTGTAGTGGGGCCATGCTGCTGCGGAAGCTGGTGCGGCGCGAATATGTTCGCGAAACACTGACTAAACGACACTGGCTCTAGGATAGCAATGTTGGAGCAGGTATATTAAGGCTGAAGCTGAACAAATTAACCCGATTTTTTATGTTTGTGAGAATGTTATGAGCAATCGTGGCAATGGCCGCAAAAACCGCGCCGTCAGTACCGAAAAGAAAACTGATCCAAAAGAGCTTCAGCAGGTGGATGAGATGCGCTCGCAGATGGTGCTGGCAGTCGTAGGCTTTGCTGCTTTTGGTTTTTTGGTGGGCTTCTTGTGGGGCGCGAACCATATGGTAGCTGAGGTGCACAGCAGCTCTCCTCTGTACCAGGCTGCAAAGGTGGGCTGTTTGGTAGCAATTAATACCGCTGATTTTGGCCGCGGTGCGCTCATGGGTGTAATCGGATCCTGTTTGGGCGGAGCTTTTGGCTATTCGCTTTTCCTGCCGCGCCGCTGACGGACTGTGATAATTTTTCATAGCAATGATGTGCATGGCCATGAGCATGAGCTTAAGCGGCTGTGCTTAAAGCATCGGATGCAGAAGGGTGCGCTGTGGTTTGACAGCGGGGATGCGCTGAGGGGCTCTAATACGGTATTTCGCTGGCATGAGCCTGTGCTTTCTTTGATGGGCGAACTGGGCTGCACAGCCATGGCAATGGGCAACAGAGAGTTTAACTATCAGCGCTGGGTGATGCGGCGCCGTGCCCGTGAGCGTTCTTTTCCTCTGCTGTGCGCCAACCTTTGCGATCTGCGCGGCTCGCTTCCTGCTTGGCAGGAGATGCTTACACTGCAGTCGCCTGAGGGAATGCTGACTGTGCTGGGAGCTACACCCGTACAGTATCCTGTCGGCAGCTTCTGGGAAAAGGTGTTCGGATTTCGCTTCATCGATCCCATGAAGGCCTTGCCCCCGCTTGCCGAAGCCGCAAGCCAGCGCGGTGAGGCTGTTGTGCTGCTTTCGCATTTGGGAGCCGACGTGGATAAAGAGCTGGCTCCCTTGCTGCCGGCTGGCACGCTTATTCTGGGAGGGCATACGCATACCGTTTTGTCTGAGCCTTTAAGCGTTAATGGATGCTGGATCGTTCAGACCGGCGCTTTTGCGCGCTATTTGGGCAGAATAGATTACGACGTACGCAATCGCTGTCTGAACGGTTACGCTTTGCTTGAATAATTAATAATCAATGTCGTTTAGTGAAGCCCATGTAGATACAATTGATGACTGTCATTCGCAGATTATAGCGCGTAACCAGTTCCGCGCAAGGCACATCTGAGCGCTGCGAAGCAGTGCCGGCGCGGAAGCTGGTGCAGCGCGAATATAATCGCGAAATACTAACTAAACGACATTGTTCCGTTAAGAAGGCAAAATTTCTTAAAACAAGAAGTTTCTTTTTTCTGTAATTCTCTAAAATTTGAGTTTTTCGGAGAGGGCAAGCGTGGGACAGCCTAGAGTTTTATTGTTGTCAAATGGGGCTGGCGAAGATTCTATTGCGGTGCAGATTATTCGGCAGCTGCAGAAGGTAGACTGTGAAGCCATGCCATTGGTGGGCACCGGAGTCGGTTATGCCGATATCGCACCGCTTATCGGGCCGCGGCGTATTCTCCCCAGCGGCGGACTGGTCCCCGAGGATTACACCCGCATAACCCGCGATATTATGAAGGGCGGAATGCTAAGCCTGATATACCAGCAGTTCCGCTGTCTGCGCCGTATGCGCCACCATTACGATGCGGTAGTAGCTGTCGGCGATATGTGGGCGGTTATTATGGCTGTGCTTGGCGGTATTAGGCCAGTTCTGTTTATCGGTACGGCAAAATCTGCCTATCATCACGAGTATTCTCGGCTTGAAGCGGCTTTTTTGCGCACTTTTAGAATCCGCGCTTTGGTGCGCGATGAAATAACCGCGGTTAGGCTGCGCAAGCACGGAGTTATCGCAGCTTGGGTTGGCAACGCCATTATGGATGGCCTGGAGCCATCTGGCTGTGATTTGGGGCTAAAGGATAACGAAGCCGGCCTGGCTATGTTCCCCGGCAGCCGCGAGGGGACGTATAGGGCGTTGTCGCCGATGCTGGCCGCGTACAGGATCCTGTTGGAGCACGCCCTGCAGAATGGCTCTGTTATTCCCCGTGCTTTGGTGATGCTGGCTCCTTCGGTCAATATGGCGCGCCTGGCTTCGAGCTGTCCCGGGTATCATTGGAAGGATTTAGAGTGCGACACCGGAATCGTCGGCGAGCTTTCGCATGGCCATGACGATAAGTATCCGATACAGCTGGTGCGCGGTGTTATGGCCGACGTGCTGTCCGCCAGCCGTGTAGCTATCGGGCAGGCCGGTACAGCGCACGAGCAGGCGGCAGGCTTTGGTCTGCCTGTCGTGGCCTTTGACTGCCCTTCTTCTCCGCGTGAATCCTTGGGGTGGTATCGCGGTCGTCAAAAAGGTCTTTTAGGTGAGGCTTTGTCGGTCGTTCCCAATACCCTGGAGGCTATGGTTTCAGAGATTGAGAAGCTCTGGAATGACGAAGCCGAGAGGCGCCGCCGCGGGGTTATCGGCCAGCAGCGTATGGGGCCTCCTGGAGCCTCGCGAGGCATGGCAGAGGTTATCGAGCGCTTGGCTATGGGCCAGCGCCTGAGCAGCCGCGATATGTACATGTGCTCACAGATGGGAATAAGGCGTTAGAAGGCTCGCTGTCAGAAAAGGAAGGAAGATTGATGGGCCGTCTTTATTTGTTCTTTATGAAATATTAACATTTTTTGCCTAGTATTTTGGCAGGGATATACGTAGACTTAAAACAATCATATATCGCTGGGCTTCATGCCCTGATTCTTAGCTAGCCCGAAATGTTATTATTTATGTCACTTGGGCTGGTAAAGGGAGTGTGACAAATGTTAAAGGGTCGTATTAATAGAGGTTTTACCCTCATCGAACTCATGATTGTTATTTCGATTATCGGTGTGTTAGCTGGAATCATGGTGCCTAACTTTATGCGCGCCCGTTCTGAAGCCAACCTTTCTGGATGCGAGTCGAACCTAAAGAATATAAGTACTGCTATTGAAATGTATTTGGTTCGCCACAAGACTCTGCCTTCTGACAATATGGAATTCCTGACCGAAGATGCTGGCGGCGGTCCCTGCCTCAAGTCCTTGCCCAAGTGCCCCTCGACAGGTACTGTTACTTACACGTTAACAATTGATACTGATAATCCCACTATGTACACCGTATCCTGCGGTGGCACTAACCACAGCGGCTGTGATATTCCTACCGACTACCCCTGCTACGTGGCTGGCAAGGGTCTGATTGAGCACTAAACATAGAGCTATTCAAGCTTCATAAACATGAAATAAGAAAGCGCCAAATGAGCATTTGGCGCTTTTTTATTGCATGAGATATAGCTAAACGCTGTAAAATCCGGCTGGGCGGGGCGGCTGGCTAGTCTTCAGCGATCTCTTCGTCTGAGCCGCTGTCGGTCTTCATGAATTCATTGAGCAGTATGGTTGCGTAGGTTCCCGAAGGCAGATCGAAACAGAAGACTGGATCGCCGTCCAGCTTTTCTATGCTGAAGTTCTCAGGGCGAAGGCGCATACGCCGCCGGCTTCCTTCCGCTTTAAGGGAGCGGAAATCGCTCAGATTTAAACCGTGCGCTTCGAGTATGGCCTGCTCGCGTATGGCGGCCTGATTCTGTGCCGGCATCATCTTGTAGCCGAATATGGGGCCCATCGGGCTGATCTCAAACTGATCCAGGCGCGGCTGCTCTTTATCTGGCTCCAGGCTGACAAAGACACCGCCTCTGGGCAGGTGGCCGAATACGTCTCCCTCCAGGGCTGTCTCAAACATGCCGTCGTTTATGCGCTGGACTAGGTATTCGTTGAACAGCTGAGACTGAAGTGCCGAGATCATTAGCCATTTGCGCCATTTGGGGCCGAACAGCTTTCCCGTTTTCAGTGCCTTTTCGCCTATAGCCGCGTTGCTGCCTTCGCGGCCGAAGCGCTGCGGCCCGTAAAAATTGGGGAAGCCGTGTGCGCTTAGAATGGCAGATATGTCTTGACAGCGCTTTTCCCAGTCGGGATGAGAATTGCGGACGCGTATGCGGAAGCGGTTGCCCAGCAGATGTCCTTTGCGCAGCTTATTGCGGTGCTGCCCCAAGATCCTGACCTGAGCTGAGCAGTCTGCTAGAGCGTCAGCATTGACTGTAGCTGGTACCGAAAAGCGCTGGGTGGTTACGGCCTGGCGGTCCTTCATGCCGGCAAAGCCGATCGCGTCTAGCGGGCAGTTTAGCAGGCGGGCCAGCTCGTTGGCGATAGCCTGAGTCGTTATCTGGCGTTTGGTTATTTCAAGGATTAAATGCTCCCCATCGCCGCAGGGCTCGTAGGCGGGGAGTTCTTGCACGATAAAATCTTCGGGACAGCAGCGCAAGCTACCGCCAATCCCGGGTACTGAAGCAGATATAAAAGGTAACACAGTGCTTGCTTTTTCGCCTTGTGAGCGATTGTCTCCCCCTTGCTGTTATTGATAAATGGCATAGGCGAGCGAAGCAGGGAATTGTTTGACATTTGGCAAATCTATAAGTTTGGAATTTGGCAAAATATTAAGTCCTTTCGCCTGACCTAGGAGGCTTTTATGGCAACTATCGGTACCCAGTCATTCAGTCGTTTAGTTGGCGTGCGCAAAAATAAGACGGGAGAAGCCGTCTCCCTGCGCCGCGCATTGGCCGATCCAATCCTGGGAGCGAAGGTTCTCGCCAATTTCCGGTTTATCACCCCGCAGTATGATGTGCTTAGGGCGTTCGCCAGCAGTGCGCTTTCCGGGGGCTCCGTGGCTTTGGCCGGGGCTGGGGGTACGGGCAAATCGAGTCTGATGTTCGCATTAGGGCGCTTGCTTACCGTAGATTATCCCAGCGATGAGTTTACTAAGCTAAGCGATGTTGTGCAGGATGTGCATTTGGTGCGCGCGCTGGCAGGCCTGCGCACCGCCGGACGCAACTGGCTGATAGCCGTTCCGGATTTTAGCAGCGGTGATTTCAGTTACGCTATGCGCGGAGCTATAAATGGCGCGCTATTAAGCTCTGATAGAACGAGCGAATTTGTCCCCCAGAATGATACTCTAGTCGCTGAATACAGCGATACTGCAGCGTTTCTTCACGAACAGGGCAGCTTTGATGGCCTTTTGATTCTGGGCGATAATTTTGAAGGTATTTTAAGCGACTGTGCGACTAATGCAGACGGAGACAACGCTCAGGCTCTGCGAGAATTTACTGGCTTCTGTGCTTCCAGTCCCTTCCCGGTGCTTTTTGTTGTCGCGGTTGAGCGCGATCTGAGCTCCCTGAGTGTAGCCGAAGAGGATCTGCTGCTCGACACCTTCCAGAAGGTTCAGCCTGTAACTCTGCTGGGCAAGAGCGGTGAATGGGAGGATCTGGTCGCTGCCACAATTCTGTATCATCCCGAGGATGATATCTGGAGCGATGCCGTAGATTATAAGGATTTCCGTTCCATTGTTGAAGGCACTGTCCGTCAGGGGCTATATGCTGGCAACAGCGACAAATGGTTAAATGATACGGTTGTCTGCGGAGCGTATCCCATACACCCCGCGGCTCTGTTTGCCCTGCCGCGTGTGGCGATGAATTTAAGCTCCAGCACTAAGACAGCCTTTAGATTTTTTACCGATGAGGGGCCTGGCGGGCTGGCTTATTTCTTGAATAACTATGCTGTAGTGCAGCCCAATGGCCGCCTGAATCTGTATACCGTTGACTGGCTGTGCACCTACTTCGAAAAGGTTATTCAGACCGACGCACATAACAGCTTTTACACCGCGGCATTGCAGAATGCTATTTTAGCGGCGGGCGATGTTCCGCAGTCCAGGCGTATTCTGCGCTTGATTATGATCATGCAGCTTATCGGCCACGACCGTCTGCGTCCTCAGCTAGAGACAATTATCTGGGCCTTGCATTTAGGCGAACGCGAGGAGCGGACTGTGCGCCATAGCCTTACGCTTCTGCTGCAGAAGAAGGCTCTCGAGTATTCTGAAGCTACCAAGGAATATCTGCTGCCCGTGCCCAGGCATGAGGTTAATGTTCCGCAGGCCGTACAGCGCAGCCGTAACCGTATGCGCGCTCAGTTGGATCTGCGCCAGGAGCTGCAGACTGGTCTGCACTCTCTGCGCATTAAAGCGCGTGGCTATAATGAGCGCTATTGCACTGATCGCTGCGGAGCTATGCGGGCATTTCTTTCTTCAGATGTGTGTGAGCCGTCGCATTTCTTTGAAGTGGTAGACGATTTTGTTGGAAGTATGTCTCCTTATCGCGGCGATGTGCTGTTCGCTTTTGTTATTCCGAATTCCGAAAGCGATATGCAGGATATCATTGAGCGCATTAAGGAGGGCAAATATAACCATCCGCGTTTGGTTATGGCCGTACCTAAACAGGCGCACCGTTTTGCCAGCGATATTTTGGAGGTGCGCACTTTAGAGCGTATGCTTAGCCTTGAGCCGCCCTTCTCGGATTCTACAACTGCTGAGCATGCTCAGATTGAAAGAATGCTGAAAAAGGTGACTTCCGCTCTGGACGGTTACGCTAACGCTCTGCTGGATCACGAGAATGTTGAGTTCTATTACAATGGAGATTTGCTGGCGTTTAAAGATGATGAGCAGGTCGAGAATTGGTTAGACGATCATCTGCCCAAGCTGGTGGGTACGCCTCCGCTTATTGCGTCGGCGGAGCTTATGTCTCTGTGCGACAGCGGCCTGAATCGCCGCAACCGTCAAAGCCTGATTTATTATCTTTTGGTTACCGGAGATTCTATTGCTATCCGCAGCGACGCCCGCTCCATTAAGAATATGGTCGAACAGAGTCTGGTGCGTACGGGCATTCTGTGCGAAACGATGCGCAAGGGCTTTTGGACTCATTATGCGCTGAATAATGAAATACCCGATACGGGCTTGGGCAAGGCGTTCAATACAATTGTCAGCAGGATTCTAGAGACGGCCGAGACCGATACTACGGTGTGTGTTAGAGATTTGGTGCGTCCCTGGATGGCCGCTCCTCACGCTATGACACCGGCTCTTATGGAGCTGCTTCTGGCTGTAATAATGTGGCGCTGGCCTCGCGAAATTAAACTGTTTAACAACAATCTGCGCGCTCAGGCCGAATCGCGTCCCGATCTGCTTACAGAGGCTGAGCATACCGCTGAAAATGTGGCCGACATGGTCGCTAATTCCAGTGACTGGGTGATTTGCTACAGCGAAGCTGATAAGCATCAGAAGCGCTACTTAGAGGGTATTTGCAGTGTCGCTGGCGTCTCTGCCGAGCATGAAGGCTCCTTCTGGAATTATGCCGCTAAGGCTCTGCTCAATTGGTACAGGTCTTTGGATGCATCCCTGCGTGAACCCGCGCTTATTAAAACCCAGGAGCTGCAAAGATTTAATCTGTGCTTGGCTAATGCCGCGGCGCAGGATAATCGCCTGCGCGAGTTCCTTGAGAATAAGCTGCCGACCGTATTGGGGGAGCCTGCGGTGTTCTCCTGGGTTGCCGAAGCCGATACCCTAGTAAACCGTCTTAAAGATATAAGCGCGAAGCTGGCTGGCCAGATCGCTGAGCGCCGGGAGCTTTTGGAAAAAGAACTGGCGCAGGCCTTTGCTTCCGAGGAAGCTAACGGGAAGGTCTGGTTCGATGAGGCAGAGCGCTGGCTGGCAGCCCTTAAGCCAGATACGCAGATAGGCGTATGGCAGAGCGATTATGATGCTCTTAAGAATGCGCTGGCTCATCCCCTCGAAGAGCGCCTAGATGCGCTGGTTGTGAGCTTGGGCTATCCTGAAATGCGCGTTTGGAAAAATGACTGCGCTGCCGATATAGCTGAGCGCATGAAGACTATGCGCTACGCTCTGGATTGGGAGTATTACTGCAGAAGCTACAGGATTGCCGATGTTCAGCAGGCGGCGGCCAGCTTAGGCCTGGATGTGCTGCGCGCAAGCGGTCTCAGCCGTGAGGGTATCGAAGAGCTGCTGGAGCTTTATCTGCGCGCTATTGCCTGGCCTGAAGCCATGGACGAGGCAGAGGATGAGTTGGCCTCGGTTATCGTCGCCGACAGCTTGGCTGAGGCCGAGACTAAAGATGTTGGAGACTGGCTGTACGAAGATTCCGCAGGGATTATGGAAGGCTTGCCGGTCGTAGCGCCAGCTGACGAGAGTGACGATCTGGGAATTGCCGGATTGGAGTGGGAGCTCGATGGCAGTGACTTCCTGGAATCTGATGCCGAAGATGAAGAGTATGAGGAGGATGTTCCCGAAGTAGCGGTTGCGGACGAGTCCGACGAAGCTGCCGAAGCTGTACCCCAAGCAGAGCCAAAGCGCACTAGCGGTCTGTCCTTTGATTTAGCGGCTTTGGTAAGCCGCTTTAGCAAAGCGCGTGCCGATGCCGACAAAGAAAAGGAAGCTGAGCCTGCCGAAGAGCTGCTTTCTTCTGAGGGAGGCGATGAGGCTGCCGCTGCCATTTATGAGAGTGGCTCTGCGCCAGTGCAGGCTGAAGAAGCGGCTGTAGAGACAGGCGAAGCAGATCACGATTTCGCTTCTCTTGGCTTTATGAGCCATATGGCTCAGGAGATGCCTGAGTCTAATGCAGCTCAGGAAATTGTTTCTGAGCCGACCGCTGAGCCCGAAGAATCCAATACAGCTGCGGAAGCAAGCTATGATGATGATCTAGACGACTTGACCTTGCAGTGGCTGTAAGCTTTGGCTAAGCCGCAGGTGCGGCTTTCTCTCTGATTTCGCGTCAAAAGGAAAAAGGGATAAAATAACGAAAATATAAAAAGTTGTTTTTTGTTATCTCATCAAATCTGATGGTCGACCCTGTAGACCTGCAAAGAGGTCTTAGGAAAGGGTTCTGTTGTGGCTCAGTTGCAAACTCTTACAGCTTTAGATATAGGCTCCAGTAAAGTCGTTTGTGTGATAGGCGGAATCTCTCCTGACGGTGGCTTGAGCGTTTTAGCGCGCGGGATAGCCCCTTGCTTTGGCGTGTCTAACGGTGTCATAGTCGACAGCGGTCAAACGGTAGAGGCTATTATCAAAGCTGTTGCAGAAGCTGAAACGAGCGGATATTCTGCCAGCCCTGTTTTGGTGGGACTGACCTCTGAGAATTTGGTCTTTAGGATGGGCCATGGTGTTACGGCAGTAGCCAATAAAGAAGGCGAGATAACAAATGCAGACAAAGAACGCGCCGAAGCCAGTGCCAGTATGGTTGGTGTGCCATCAGATCACGAGATCGTGTCGACAGCTACGCGCGCTTTTAATGTAGATGGACAGAAGGATATAATTAATCCTGTCGGACTGTCTGGGGTTCGCCTGGAAGCAGAAGCGTATATCTGTACCGCGCCGATGCACTATACTCAGAACATTCGCCGTGTTATCGAGAAGGCTGGGCTGCACATCTCCAAGCAGGGATTTTTGCCCGTTGCTTTGGCGTCTGCTTTGGCTGTGCTTACAGACGAGGAACGGGATGTTGGCGCTCTTGTGGTCGATATCGGCATGGGGGTGTCAGATCTGTCCGTCCATTCCGCCAAAGAAGTCGGACACGCTGCCGTGTTGGCTAAAGGCGGGCGCTTTATTGCCGATGATGTGGCTGGCCATTTTAATATAACTAAGAGCGAGGCTGAGCGCTTATTTAGGGAATATGGCATCGCAGCGGCAGAGTATTTGAGCCCTAAAGTCGCTAATGAGCAGGTTACAGCATTGTCTGCGTCAGGCGACACCGATGTACGTATCAGTCGCCGCGAGCTAGCCGATGTTATTGAAGCCAGACTTCAGGAAATAATCGGCTGGGTTAAGGAGCATATGGCTGAGGCACGGGAGCAAGGCTTGGCCGTATCCGGTGTAGTTCTCACCGGAGGCGTATCACTATTGCCTGCCATTGACCATCGCTTTAGCAAGGATTTGGGCGTAACGGTACGCGTTGCGGCTCCCTGCCGTCTGGAGGCTATTCCCAAAAATCTGGATTCGCCGCTTTTTTCGGCGACAGTCGGCCTCTTAGCATTTGGGGCACATATGGCTAAAAACTCTATTTCAGATGAAACGGACGATCGTGCCGATTCGCATAGCGGTCCGTTTGGATGGTTCTGGAAAATAGCCGATTGGTGCAGTAGGATGTTTACGTAGTTATGCATTGTCCTTTTTGTAGCCAAGAAGATACCCGCGTGACCGATTCGCGAGTATGGGACAATGGTGACAGCATTAGGCGTCGCCGCGAATGTCCGTCGTGCAAGCGCAGGTTTTGGACATTTGAAAGGCGTGATACGTCTCTTTTATGGGTGCTTAAGAAAAACGGCAGCCGCCAGGCCTTTGACCGCGGTAAAATTCGCGCTGGTCTGGATCAGGCTTGCCGCAAACGCCCTGTGTCTTCTGAAACTAAAGATGCTATCGTCGACGAGCTTGAGCGCGATTTAAGAGCGTTGGCTACCGATGGCATAATATCGTCAGTTACCATAGGTGAGCTCATCATGGAAAGGCTGATAGATATAGACGAAGTCGCATATGTGCGTTTTGCTTCAGTGTATAAAGCATTTAATGACGTTAATAGCTTTTCTGACTTTTTGGCAGAAATGAGCAAACGGTGTAAAAACGAGGAGAAATAGTGAGTACTTCTATAGTCGAATGTGTTAACGCTGCTGTGGCAGCCGTTCGCGCTAAAACAGATTTAGTTCCGCAAATTGCTATGATTTTAGGCTCCGGATTGGGCAGCCTAGCCGATGAGGTAGAGAACCCTGTTGCCGTTTCGTTTAGCGACATTCCGGGGTTTGCCACTTCTACCGTATCCGGACATGTAGGCGAGCTGGTTATCGGCACCCTTGAAAATCATGTCGTTTGCATTATGCGCGGCCGTGTGCATTACTATGAAGGCATAAGCATGCGCCAGGTAACCTTCCCGGTTCGGGTTATGAAGGCTTTAGGTGCTAGCACCTTATTCGTTACCAATGCCAGCGGCGGTATATCTCCGCAGTTTAAGGTTGGCGATCTGATGCTGATAAGCGATCATATTAATTTCACCGGAACCAATCCTCTGATTGGCCCCAATGAAGAAGAGCTTGGCCCCCGCTTCCCCGCTATGTCTCGCGCTTATGACGAAGGTCTGCGGAATAAAGCTAAGCAGGTCGCCGCTAAATTGGGCGTTGAGCTGCATGAGGGTGTGTACTGGGGCAACTCTGGGCCGTCTTACGAGACTCCAGCTGAAATTAAAATGATCGGCATTCTCGGAGGCGATGCGGTAGGCATGTCGACCGTTCCCGAAGTCATCGTAGCTTCCCATGCCGGAATGCGCGTGCTGGGTATATCCTGTATTACCAATGTGCTGCATCAGGGGCCGTCTACAGATACTCACACCGATGTGCTTAAAGCCGCTAGCGACGCGCGTCCTCGTTTTATCAATTTGGTTCGCGGTATTGTTAAGGAGATATAAACAATGAATCCCTATCAGCTTATATTGAAGAAGAGAAATGGCGGCGTATTGTCTAAAGATGAAATACGCGAATTTGTACTGGGTTTTGCTCAGGGTACTGGTGTAGAAGACTATCAGATGGCCGCATGGCTGATGGCCGTTTGGTATCAGGGTATGAATGTCGAAGAGCTTTCGGCACTCACCCAGGCCATGATCGATTCTGGCGATCAGCTAGATTTGTCCTGCCTGCCAGGCGTTAAGGTCGACAAGCATTCCACTGGCGGTGTGGGCGACACTACCACGCTGATCCTGGCTCCTTTGGCGGCTGCCGCCGGAGCGACTGTGGCTAAAATGTCCGGCCGCGGCTTGGGCCACACAGGCGGAACCTTAGACAAATTGGAATCCGTGCCTGGCCTGCGCACCGGGCTGACCGGTGATGAGTTTATCGCCCAGGTTAAAAAGATCGGCTGTGCCGTTATTAGCCAGACCGGCAATTTAGTCCCTGCCGACGGCAAAATGTATGCCCTGCGCGATGTTACGGCTACGGTGGATTCTATTCCGCTGATCGCTTCTTCTGTAATGAGCAAAAAGCTCGCCTGCGGCGCTGACTGCATCCTGCTCGACGTTAAGTACGGCCGAGGAGCCTTTATGGATACCCTCGACAATGCCCGTGAGCTGGCTCGCCGTATGGTCGATTTGGGCAACCATATGGGACGCCGTGTGCGTGCTGTAATCTCCGATATGGATCAGCCTTTGGGAACTATGATCGGCAACGCCTTAGAGGTGCGCGAGGCTATTGAAATTTTGCGCAATGAGCGTCCTGGCTCTGCTCTGGAGACAGTATCCGTAGAGCTGGCTGCCCATCTGCTCGAGATGGCGAAGATTTGTCCTAACCTGGAGAAGTCCCGTGAGCGCGTGCGCGAGCTGCTGGTCAGCGGTGCCGGTCTTAAGAAGCTGGCGGAAATGTTTGCCGCGCAGGGCGGCGATGCCCGCGTATGCGACGATGTCAGCTATCTGCCCCAGGCTCCCAAAACTGTCGAGGTTAAGGCACCTAGGTCAGGGTATGTTACCAGCATTCACGCCCAGAAGATCGGCTTGGCATCTACTGCTCTGGGAGCGGGCCGCGTGAAGAAGAGCGATCCGATCGATCCCGCCGTCGGTATCATTATGGAGCGCCGGGTGGGCGATGCCATTGAGGCTGGTCAGCCTTTGGCTATTTTGCACACTCAGGATAAGCCTGAGGCTATAGAGGAAGCTACCCGTTTAATTTTAGAATCTATCGTCATAGGCGATGAAAAAACGGCTCCCCGTAAACTAATAGAAGAAGTCGTAGAATAGCTTCTTCCCGATATTAGCAAGGCTTGCCCATGCGGGCAGGCCTTGTTCGCTAATGTTGTCAGCGATAATAGACATTTGGGGCTGATGGCTGTATTTATTATGTTCGGGAAGGATAGCATATTAGATGGGAATAACGTGTTGCAAGGGAATGCGCGATATTCTTCCTGCAGAGATGGATTCTTGGTATCATCTTGAGGAGATTGCGTTTCGTTTAGCGAGAACCTACGGTTATAAAGAAATCCGTACACCGTTTTTTGAGCTTAAAGAGCTTTTCACTAGCTGCATTGGCCGCGATTCTGGTACAGTGCAGAGCAAATTATGGACGCTCAAGGGCCCTGCTGGAGAGAATTGGGTTCTGCGTCCCGATATGACCGCCTCAACTCTGCGGGCTTACTGTGAGAATCGCCTGTATTTGGAGGCGGAGGGGCCGACAAAGCTGTACTACTTTGGCCCTGTATTTCAGCACAACGGCGGGCGCAAGTCTATTAATTGGCAGGGCTACCAATTTGGCGTAGAAGCCTTGGGCACTGGCGATCCTATAAGCGATGCCGAAGTTATTATGATGGCCTGCGATCTTTGCCATGGTCTGGAATTGCCGGAGGTCTGCGTTCATCTTAATACCTTAGGATGCAGCCATTGCCGTCCTGCGTACCAGCAGATGTTAAGCGAATTCTTGGCCAGCCACAGCAGTTCGCTGTGCTCTGTATGCCAGAGCCGCTATAAAAACCGGCCCCTGTGGGTCTTGGGCTGCCATGATGATAAGTGCCGCGAACTGACTAGCATGGTGCCTTCAATACATGGCTATCTGTGCGAGGAGTGTCTGGCGCATTTTAAGACGCTCTGCAGCTATTTAAGTGAGCTAAAGGTTGATTATATTGTTGACCCGCTGACAGTGCGCGATGTTGACTGCTATTGCCGCACTATTTTCCAGGTAGCCTGCGCTGGTCGCATGGTAGCCTTTGGCGGCCGATACGATGGTATGGGCCAGCGGGCTTTGGAAACCGACAGCGAGGTCGGCCCCATTCAGGCTGTCGGATGCTCTATGGATATTGAGCCTCTGCTGAATCTTGTCGATGAAATGCAGATCCCTATCAGCAGCGCTCCGTCGGCTCCTATGGTTTGTTTTGTAGGAGAATCTCCCGAGGCCGTTCAGCTGATGATGCCTGTGCTCTATGCGCTACGGCGCAGGCGTATAGCCGCTGAAATGCGCAGAGATGAGGAGATCGCCACTTTGCCTCGGTCTTGCTCGCTGTCGCGGTTTGTCGTGGTTCTGCGCGATACCGATGTGCGCGGCCGTATGGTAAAGTTTATAGACAATGGCGTGAAGAAGGCTGAAAGAATGGGCCTTGAGAATGCAATTGCCATTATATGCCGCGAGCTGAAGCTTAAGAATTTGTCTGCGGAGCTTCGGCCTCAGGATAACCGCAATTGGCCGATCGCTACGCGCAGCCATCACACCTTAGACAGCAGCAGAGCAAAGCGAGCCAGTGAACCGAAGGCGCGCCAATCCCGGCATGCCGGCCTGAAATATGATCAATTAGGAAGCCTGCGCGATTCCCGTGGGCGTAAGGCGCCCTATCCTGTTCTGGCGCATGACAAGGGGCTGTCCAGCCGCGAGCGCAAACGCCGCAATCCCGAAGCAGAGGATTCTATGGAAGCTGCCAAAGGTGTTGCTCCCTACAGGAATGGAAGAACGCGCAGTTATCCCGAGCCTATGGTGTCGCACTCTCAGCACGATAAGAAGGGGCTGGCATCGCACAAGGCTTTGGGCAATTCTATGGCAGTGGTTCCGCTTGCTCCCGCCAGTTTGGGCCGCTCGCATGGGTCAGAGGATGAGCAATATCTGTATATACATGATGATATGCTGGGCCATAGGAAAGCTGGGAACGCGGTAAGAGGAAGCGAAGGCGGGCGCCGGCATAAGATGACTGGCGTGGGTAGCTCCACTAGTCCGTTAGATTTTTCTGTGTACGACGACGGTTTAGAAGGCTCGTATGTTTATCCCAATGAAGCAGCGCAGGATGCGCTTGCTACCGCCAGGGGCAAACATTCAAGACGCAGAGGAGCCGGCGAGGCAAATTATAATGTCGGTGGTTATCACGATATAGTGCTTCAGAACACTGAGTATGGCGAATTTCTGCCTTTATCCAGTGATGGAGACGGCAGGGAGAGAGCTTCCTCTGGTGTATTGCAGCGCGCTGCCCTTTGGAACGCTGAGCGTTATGGTGATGGCGATGAAGCCGATTACCTGGCTTTTGGCTCCGACTCTCATGGGAGTCCGCGCAGTGGCCGCCAGAGTCTGGCACGCAATCGCAGACTCAAAGAGCAGGCTGCTGCCAGCGGTGCTGATAAAGCTCACCAAAAAGCAGAGCTGGCGGATGAGAAGCTGGCTGATTCTGTGTTCGCTGGCGATGAAATGGCCAAAAAAGACATAGCCGATAGTTCTATGGCTAAGGCTGTGCCTGCTGAGGATGTCAGCGCAGATCTCGATGCGCCAGGAGAGTCAGCCGACAAGAAGTCTGCTAAGCGAGCCGCTCCCAAGAAGCCGGCTAAGCAGGCCGCAGATAAGCGCCGTAACACCTCTTCAAAGCGCCAGTCGTCGGGTAAAGCTAAAGCTGAGGCGAATGATAAGCTTACAGCGGAAGTTCCGCCCTGCTTAGAATCTGACAGCTCAGCAGATAAGCAGGCGGCGGATATGATAGTAGCAGCTATCGCCGCCGCTGAAGAGCGGCCAGAGATAAAGGCTGAGCTTCTGGCAGAAGAAGCCGAGCCGTCCGCCGTTGCTTCTAAGCCCAAGGGCAGGCGCGCTGCCGCTGCGGGGAAGACGGTCAAGGCGAAACGAACCACTTCAACAGTGCGCGGCCGAAAGAATGCGGCCAAAGCTCTGGCGGCTGATGATATAGAACAGGCCGTACAGCAATCCGGAAACGGCGAGCAGGCACCGCCGGCTGGCGGCGCGGAGCCTGAAGAGTAAACCTTTTCGGCATGGCAAGGCTGAGTATCCGTTAGGATATTTAGCCTTTTTTTCTAATATGGTATCGATGCTGGAAGCTGGAGTGGGCTAGGGGAGATAATTATGCGCGGACATTGGCGAGAGTTTACAATAATGTCGGCAGCGATGGCTGCAATGCTGGCGGTATTCTTTTTCCCCGCGGTGTTTAAGAATGTCCTGATATACAGCGGGGATTTCTCTGGCTCGGATCTGCTGGAGCTGAATATTCCCCGACGCGCCCTGGCCGCCGAAGCTGTAGCCAACGGGGAGCTTCCTCTTTGGGAAGCGCGTTTGGGAAGCGGCCTGCCCCTGCTGGCCGAAGGGCAGGCAGGTATTTTCTATCCCACGACCCTGCCGCTGTATTTAAGCTGCTCGCTTACGTCCGCGACTAACTATAGCCTTCTGCTCACGCTATGGATCGCCATGGCCGGCAGCTATTGGCTGGCCCGCTCATACGGCGTCTCTCCTATGTGCGCGGTATTTGCCGCTCTGGCTTATGGCTTGGGCGGGAGCTTTGTCTTTAGGCTGAAGCATTTAAATATGGTGCAGGTGATCGCCTGGCTGCCCTGCAGCCTAGCTTTGCTGCGCTTATTTTGGCTCAGCTTTAAACCGAGATATTGGCTTCTGCTGGTGCTGGTTTGGGCTTGCCAGTTCTTAGCGGGGCATCCCCATGTGACCTATATCTGCTGGCTCGCCTGCGGCCTTTACGCTTTGGCCTTGTTCGCTGAGCCTCGCCATGAAGCTCTGAGCAGGCTGGCGCTCGATCCAGCCGCCCATAACGCTGGCGGTGAAGCTCCCAGGTGTGAGGGGCGCAGAATGGCGCATATGCTGGCCATGATGATCCTGGGAGTGCTATTTGCTCTGCTGCTGAGCGCGGTGCAGCTTCTTCCGACCTGGGAGCTGGTTCACAGCTCTAACAGAGCTGCGGCCAAGACCTGGGAAACCCTGCAGCAGTACCCTTTTAAGCTGGAGCATATTTTGCGCCTGGCTGCGCCATACAGCTCTGGCAGTCCCGCAGATGGGACATACAAGGAGAATATCTATACAGAAGGCGTCTTTTGGGAATCAACGCCATATATCGGCTTAATTCCTTTGGGCTTGGCCTTGCTGGGCTTGTTTGTGCTGCAGCGGCGCTCTGTGTGGCTGATAGCAGGGCTGGCTCTGCTCTTTTTGTGGACGGCCCTGGGCCCTCAGGGGGGACTGTTTTGGCTGTTTTGGAAATTCTGCCCGGCCTTTCATCTGTTCCGCTTTCCCGCCCGTCTGCTCATACCATTTCAGTGCTTTGCCGCTCTGCTGGCGGCGCTGGGAGCGCAGGCCACTGCTTCCTGGCTGGAGCAGCGCTATGGAAAGAGCCTGACGCGGGGCGTTATGCTGGGGCTGCTGGTTTTCACCTTTGCCGACTTATATCGCATCAGCAGCCAGTATCAGGAGTATCTGCCTTCAGACTGGGAAAAACCGCCCGCGGTATGCAGCCTGATGGGCGCGGAGTTTCAGCGCGTTTATTCTCCTACCTATATGACCTCCTGGAGTCAGACCGCGCAGTCTGGCTGGAAGGGCGCTCAGAGCCGCCTGCTTTACCATCTAAGCGTATTGGCTCCGGATTTGGCTGCAGTCTGGGGGGTTAACTGCCATTCCGATCACGTCGCCCTGGAAGGCGGAGTCGAATTGGCACCTTATTTTTGCCTGCAGGTCTGCGAAGCCTATTGCGTGGCCAAGGGCATGGGGCGCGATGGCACTCTGTCCCTGCCCGTGTCTATGCTCAGATGGCTTAAAGCTCAGGGCGTATCTCACATTCTTTCCTTTGTGCCTCTGTGCGATATCGATGACGAGCTGATCGCTGATACACGCGTAATCAATAATTCGGATTATCCTGAGCAGCCGCTTTATGTTTACGCAGTGCGCGAGCCCCTGCCCATGTGGCGGCTCGTGTCCTGTGCGGGAGTAACCGAAAAGGCGCCGCAGCTGATAGAGGAAATCGAAGCAAGGCAGGGGGCCGCAGGCGGTCAGTCGCTGTATGAAATTCAGCCGGGCTGCGGGCAGGCGCCTGGGACGCTGAAGGAAATTCAGAATAAGCGTTTAGAGGCTATGCTTGAGGTCTCCTGTCCGGAGCGCTGCTATCTGACGCTGGCCGCCAATTACGATGGCAATTGGCGGGTCTTTGACGAGCAGGGCCGGGAGCTGCCCCTGCTGCGCTTTAATCACGCGTATCAGGCGGTTTTGCTCGAGCCAGGCGAGCACCGCTTAACCTGGCAGTACCATTCTTTGGCATTTTCCTGGGGCTGGAAGTTGTCTTTAATCGCCCTGGTGCTGTGGCTGACCTTGGCGGTATGGCAGTCTCGTAAACTAGGCGATTAATGTCATTTAGTTAAGTCCCTCGCCAAAACATGGTATTGAAACGGCGTGGTAACCAGGGCGCAAATAAGCAAGCAATGCTTGGACAGCATTGATAAACAACGTGCCGACTGGATGGTTGAAGCCATCGTTTTGGTGCTCAATCTCTTTGCGGCGTTTGTTCAGCTTGCTGTTCATCAGGCTGTGCCTGAGCCTGCTCCTTTTCTGCTTCCTGATCTTGCCCTTCTTGAAGCTGCTGATCCTGGCTTGATTGCACCTGTTGCTCCTTGCCTTCTTGTGCCTGCTTGCTGCTGTCCTTGTGGGCTTTATCTGTCTGAAGCACTTTGACCATATCACTCAGCTTCGGCTGTTGTTTGCTCTGCTGTTTCCGCGCTTCTTCCTGTTGCCTCTGAATCTCCTGCTGAATCTGTTGCTGCTGGCGCTGTTCCTCCAGTTGTTTCGCTTTTGCTTGGTTTTTATAGCTGATTCCCGTAGCGGCGGTGATGAGAGCTATAATAGTAAATACTATTAATACTGCTTTTTTTGCGCTGGGGTTATCAATGCCGCCTGCTACGGCAAAGCCTATCAGCATGATTATGATGCACGATAGCCACCAAAAATAAAACGTCAGGATCGTCATAATGAAAGAGATAAAACAAGCGCCGACCAGCTTGTCCTTTATGCCTTTGCCGGCAAAGAATAAGCCTAGAATAAAGTATATAATCAGATAAAATGCGGTCAAATGTTCCATAATGCCATCCATGACAAACTGTCACCTCCAATTGCTCATTACAGATATGCTTAGCACCATATCATTGGGTTCAGCTACAGTAGCATCTTATCAAAGAATAATGACAGCCTTTGTCATCTTAAGTGACCCCCTTTGAATTATTTTTTAAGTTGGATGTTCATGTTTTGGCAGCGCCAGGCTATAATTGACTTAAATAGCCGAAATAGAATTGCCCCATTCCTGATAAATGAAATTGTGTTGGCCAGGCGATTAGCTGAATGGCCTGGCATGAGGAAAGGGCTGATGCCGCGAATAAAAATAAGATAGTTAACATTTTTGGGTGACTGCTATGAATTGGCTGAAGTACAAGTTTAACGAAGCATGGTATAAGTGCGTGAACTTTTATCACGTAGACCCGGTCATATTTATCGTGCTTTATGTGATCAAAAGTGTAATCTTTTGGTGGCTTATGGCAGTTATCCTCAAGCGCGCGATGCGGCGCCAGTGGGAGGGTTTGGCCTTGCTGGTGACGCTCAACGCCGCCGTTGATGTGGTGCCCTGGGTGTATGTCTGGATCTGGGGCGACAATCAGCCCTGGTGGTATCAGTATATGGTCTACTTTATTGGCGGATGGGGCTTTGTAGGCATATATCTAGACATTAGGCGCAAAACTAAGAATAGGGCCGCCGCTCAGAACGGCGCTTCTGGCCAGGATAATGCTACCGGCCAGGATGATGCCAGACAGAATAACAGTTTAAGCGTTCCTGCCTCCGACGTATCCGAGCCAAGCGAAGACATGGCCGCTCAGAAGCCTGTGTAGCGCAGATTCTTCAGGACGCGCCCAGCTGCCGATATTGCCCTAAACAGTGAAGCGGCAAAGGTTTGCCTGGGCTTTATTAGAAATTATTAGGATGAAAATATTAAGTATTTTATCTTCGGCGGTCATCTCTGTGGCCGCTTTGTCATTATTTTCCGCGCCGCTGCAGGCTGCTTCCGAATGTAAGCCTGCGTGTAATAGCTGCCAAAGCTGTGCGGCTGTGTCTCCTTTGCACGAGCGCATCGCTGAGGCTGTGGCGTATGTGCGCACTAAATCCTCGCTGGTGCCGGAATACGCCATTGTGCTCGGCTCTGGCTTTGATAAGTTTGGCGATGAGCTTACCGATGCGGTAGCCGTTCCGTACGGTGAAATCCCCGGCTTTGCCGTCTCCACGGCGCCCGGTCATAAGGGCGAGCTTATTCTTGGCAAGCTTGAGGGCAAAAACGTTGTCGTTATGAGGGGACGCGTCCATCTGTATGAGGGCTACACGCCGCAGCAGGTGGTTTTCCCCGTGCAGGTTATGCGGGCCTTGGGTGCTAAGCGCATGATCATCAGCAACGCCAGCGGTGCTATACGCAACGATCTGGCTTTGGGAGAGCTGATGATAATCAAAGACCATATCAATATGACGGGATGCAATCCTTGTGTCGGCCCCAATGACGATAAAGTCGGGCCGCGCTTTTTCCCCGTATCATCGGCTTATGATAACGATATGCGCTGCGCGGCGCTGCGCACGGCTGCCCGTGAGGGCTTTAAGCTCAGCGAAGGTATTTATGTCGGTATGCGCGGACCATCTTATGAGACCCTGGCTGAGAATCGTATGCTCAGCGCTTGGGGCGGAGATGCCGTGGGCATGTCTACCGTGCTGGAGATTATCGAGGCGGCCCACTGCGGTATGAGCGTATTTGGCGTGACCTGCGTAACCGATGTCCTGAACGATGAGGACAGCGAGGATATGGAGCAGGCGGTCATTCAGGCCGGCGAGCGCGCCTGCCAGCGCTTCGTTAAGCTGGTGCGCGGTATACTGCGTGACAGCAAATAGATCCGATGCGCAGGCAGATTGCTAAATGTGCCTCTGCTTTCTGTTAGGCTAGATGACGCTAAGCTGCCAGCATTGCACTTTCTATAGCTATTCTTAGCCAACATATCCTTGACAATAAAAAAGCCATGCCCAGTAACTATCGTTCTGCGCACGGCTTTTTTTATTGATTATTAGATATGATGCTTAGGCGCCAAACTTGTTCAGACGTCCGGCATAGGCCATCATCTGCGCCATATTCTCCACGGCGGGGAAGGTGCCGAGAGTGCCGCCAGCGCAGGCGATCTCGCCAAAGCTGTTCTGGTTGGGCTTTACGCGGATGTTCTTAGCGTGCAGCAGATAGGGCACGGGATGCCAGCTGTGGCTCTTCATCTGGCAGGGGGTGGAGTGGTCGCCGGTGATGACCAATACGTCGGGATTGAGATCCAGAACCTTGGGCAGCAGCTGATCTACCTGCTCGATGATGGCGCACTTTTTGGCAAAGTTGCCGTCTTCTCCGAAGGAGTCGGTATACTTGATGTGCATGAAGAAGAAATCGAACTTATCCCAGTTGGCTTTCAGGCACTCAAACTCATCGGGAATATCGGCGGGGACGGGCAGCATGTTCATGCCGACCAAACGGGCCAGGCCGCGGTACATCGGGTAGATGGCGATGCAGGCCGAATTGAATTTGTAAATGTCGTTGAACATGGGCATGGCCGGACGGATGGCAAAGCCGCGCATCAGCAAGCCGTTGGCGGGATGCTGATCCTTAATCGCCTCGAAGGCCTGTTTCTGGAATTCGTTGACGACCTCTGACGCTTTGCGGGCGGCTTCGCAGTCCTCGTGTCCCATTAAGGGATGAGACTGCAGCGGGGCCACGCCGGTCTTCTGCGAGTCGGTATCGCTGATCTTGTCGGAGAACTTAGGGCCGCGGAATACGACGACAGCGCGGTAGTCCTTTTCGGGCATCATAAAGATTTCTACGCCGGGGATGCTGACTTTAGCTTTAATGATATTGCACAGCTCGATGCACTTTTCGGTCGCTATGCGTCCGGCACGGCGGTCGGTAACCAAACCATTTTCGTCTAGCGTGGCGAAGTTGATGCGCGAGGCTAAATCGGTAGGCTGCAGATCGAAGTCAACACCCAGGGCGGACAGAACGCCGCGGCCAATGTTGTACTTGAGAGGCTCGTAACCGAACAGCGCCATATGGGCCGGGCCGCTGCCAGGGGTGATGCCGCGGGCAATAGGTATAGTCTGACCTAATTCAGACTTGGCGGCCAGCTCATCCAAATTGGGAGTAAGCGCGTGCTCCAGTTCGGTCTGCTGGCAGGCAGAATTGGTAAGACCACCCAAACCATCCATTACCATCAGAACCATTTTAGTCTTTTCGGGAATGGAAAGGTCGCTTAGCAACTCCAGACGATCCATTTTTTAACCTCCATAATACAATAAAATATAAGATAGGGTAATTTCAGCCATAGTCTTTCAAGGTTGGAGAATGGCTCCCTGCCGATAAAAAAGCTATCCTGTACGTCCCAATCTTCTCCTAGCAGAGGCAGCGTCCTAATCCTCTCCTAGCAGGGGCAGAATTTCGGGATCGGAGCACAGCTGCTCATAGCATTTGCGGTTGATGTCAAAGATATCGGTTTTAGGATTATTCCTCCAGGCATCGATCAGTACTCTGCTGAGGGATGTTGATACGCCTAAATGCTGAATGGGATTGCCGCCAGTTAATATCTGGCTGCGCGATCCCTGCAGCCTGCTGATAAGCTGCATATCCTGGACATTGCCGCGGCCGTTGCGCTGTAAGTTAGGGGTAATAAACGTATCGAATATATAGCAGGTTCGGTAAGGCGCCAGCTCATTTTTCCAGCGCTCCCAGTCACCGTCGTTTAGCGGACGTGAGCTGCTGTCTGCAGCCGACTCGGTATTTGCGGTGAGGAATACCCGTTCCTGGCCGTTCCAGTCGGTGGCTCCGGCAAAGTATATCAATACTCTGTCGCCGATTCGGCAGGCCTGGCAGATATTGTCCATGGCTTTGGCTATATTCTCGAAGGTGGCATCCTTGCCGCGCAGCGACTTGACTATGTATCCGCGTTTCATGAGGCGTTCGCGCGCCCTGAGCACTGACTGAACGCTCGTGCTGTCGGTGCCGATTAGCAGTGCTCTGTTAGCGGTTACCTTAGAGCTAGGCGGTGCCATGAAGCGCACGCGCTTAGTGAAGCTTTTGTCGGCTTTGTCCCAGACGTTTACGCATAGCTCGTTGGCTCCGGGATTCAGATCCAGAGATAAGTCCAGAGCTAGCTGGCGCAGCTGCAGGTCCTCGGGAATGCTCCAGACCTCTTTTCCGTTCAGCAGCAGGTTGGCTTTGGCGATGCCCTCTGGCGCTTCTACAGTGCCAATCAGAGGGACATTTTTGAGCTTATTCACGCGCAGAGAGCGGGGCAGCTCTATGACCACGCTGGGAGAGGTTGGGGTGTTGGCCACGTCTAAGGGCAATTCGCGCTGACAGGTGTAGCTGCCGACTAAGCGCCCGCCCAGGGCTTCGCTAACGCGTACATTGGCGGTGATGCTAATGCGCTCTGGCGTGAGGCGTCTGACATTGCTGATCCCTATAACTTCGGTGTAGTCTATGCGGTGCAGGGAGCTGTCCCTGGCGCCGATGGTGCGTCCGTGAAAAGCTCCGATACAGGCGGTTTTCCCTAAAACACGGCCTTGGCTGACCACCGATATACAGCTGTCGGGGCCGAGTATGAACTTGTCGGGAATGCCGTCGCCGTTGATATCCTTGGCGCTAAGCTCCGTGCCCTTGGGCGGTTTCTCTTCGTAGAGATCCCACGAGCCGGTGGCCGCCTTGAGGGAAACCTGTCCGGGTCCTGGGCTTGGATCATTGCTAATTTTGACCTGGCGCAGCCAGCCCAGCATCAGAAGCGGATCGTGGAGATCGTCTATAACGGCCGCATTCTGAGAGCGGAAAAGCGGATTGGCGGCCAGACAGAGATCATACCTGGCCTCTAATGCAGCGGCCTCGTAGGCGTATTTTGCTCTTTTGTCCGCCTCGCATATCTGCGCTTCTTCTGTGGCCGTCCCGTGGCCCTCTAGCGGGCTTGAGCGCGCGTCTGCCGCATTAGTTGGCAGGGGATGGGGCAGGCTTTCTGAAGGTGCGGGCTGAGCCCAAGCCTGGAGCACGATTCCCAGTGCGGCGGCGCTGCACACGCCTATTGCATTAATCCAATATTTATGTAATTGCATAACATTACAATTTTCTATGGAGGATTTTTTCTTCCTATTTGCGGAAGATAAGAGCGTATGCCTAGTCTTATTGTGCGCGCTATCAATTCGGTGGGACGCCTGATAGAGTTCTGCTTAACTGGCCAGACGGACTATGCGCTGACTACCTCGGATTTTTGTCTGGCTGATACGATTGACAACTCTGTGCAGGCTAAATTGGCCATGAAGGAGCTGCTTCCGTATCTTCAGCAAAAATTTGGCATCGTTCTGCAGGCGCCGATCATTATTAATTTGGAAAAGCCCCGAACGCGCAGCTGGAAAAGGGTCGTTTTCAGCGCGGGAGAGCATATAGGTAGCTATACGTCGCGCTGGCTGGGAGAGAATCTGTCGCATGAGATACTGCTGGCTCCGGGAATGGAGCGGCGCAAGTTTAAGGCGGTGCTGGCGCATGAACTTACCCATGCGTTTCAGGCCGAGCGCAGGCTGCTGCGCACGCATAAAGGGCTTAAAGAGGGTATGGCGCGCTGGGTTGAGTACCATGTGCTGAATGAGGTCGGCCTGAAGCGGGAAGCCGACAAGCTATGCCGGTATCGCAGCTTTATACTGGGGCGCGGTATAATAACGATTCTGAATTATGAGCGCGAGCATGGGCGTACCGCTACGCTTAAATGGCTGAAGGATCTAGCTTAAATGGCTTAAAGAATCTGTTTAAGATAACTGTGGCTCACGCTTTTTGACCTCCTGCAGCCATCTGTAATACATTATCGCTCCGTTGATGACGAATAGAATCCACATGAGCAGAGTGGCAATATTGGAGCTGCCCGCCGAGTATTCTATAAACCACATCGCTGCGGTAACTATGTCGGCGATTATCCAGAGGATCCACTGCTCAAGGCAGCGCTGCACCGAGGCCGCCATAGCGACTATCGACAGCGCCGTAACAAAAGCGTCTAGGTAGGGCATAGTGCCCTGCAGCCTGTCCAGCCCTAGGCCGCCCAAAGCGGTAATCAGCACGACAGTGCCGGCTAAAAGCCAATGCCAGCGCTGGTTTAGGCGGCGTTTCTCCACCTCGTAAATCTCGCTGTCAAGGTGCCGGCTCCAGGCAATAAAGCCGTAAATGTTCATGGGCAGGAAATAGCAGGAATACAGCATTACCGTCCCATAAAATTTTGACCGGAAGGCTATATAAGAATACAGGGCAACATTGACTACGCCAAAGAGGTAAGTGCTTAATTTGCCTTTTCCGTTCAGGATTACATTGGCAATGCCGGTAAGCGCGGAAAGTATGCCGATCCAGGTGTCGGTATTCCATGACAGGATGGTAACGATGGCGCAGCAAAAAAACAGCCAGCTTACCTCTGCCGTTTTCCAGCCGCTAAGCTCAAAGGCTGCCAGCTCTCGTAGGCTTTGGCTCAGTTTCACCGCATCAGTCGCCTATCATCGCGTCGATATCTTTAGGCTGGGGAAGGTCTGTCTCCCCGTTGTCCCATTGCAGCACGTAGTAAAGCTTGTTGGGCAGGGATAGGGAACGATGGGCATAGCGGATATAGTTAGCTGGCTTGAGCTCGCCGTTAGGAGCATAGAACCAGCCCAAAAATGGTTTGCTGCTGCCGTTAAACTTTTTATAAAACGATTTTTGGGGCAGGTGCGGTATGAGGCGGGCGCTGGTTTTGTTTCCCATTAATCGGCAGCCCATATCTCCGCGCATCATTGGGTACAGATGCGGTGAAAGCAGGAAGTTCCCCTCGTAGGATACTTCTCCGCTGCCTTCTAGCTTGTCGCGCACGATTAGTATCTTATCGGTGGGCATGAAT
>JAFSXO010000048.1 GCA_017444045.1 bacterium
AAAGCTCTTGTTAATACATACAGCCTGAGACCTAGTTTTTAATTAATTTCCAACGGACAATTCATATTATACTATAAATCTATAATTCAATAGCCATGAGTTAGCATTAAGCTAATAACCTACAAGCTTTGCCCCCTCCTCTGTCGCTCAATGCTTATAAGTTAAGAAGCGAAAGCACTGACATTGCCCATTCAAGCACGTCAGCTAATAGCTATCTTATAACCGTTACTGCCGGTTAGTTAAGCTCTAGCCAGAACAATCCATGGATATTGTTTGCAGATTATAGCGCGTATCCAGTTCCGCGCAAGGCACACCTGAGCGCAGCTAAACAATGCCGGCGCGGAAGCTGGTGCAGCGCTAAATATAATCGCGAAACACTAAATAAACGGCATTGGCCTTGAAATAATCGCCATAAAGGGCAAGCTATTGCACCAGCGAATAAAGCTTTATGGCGGATTTGTCCAGCATTATCACAGAAGGCTTATCTTTCTGCCGAGAAGTGGAAGCGGTACAGCACTGCCGCTATGTGTTCGACTTCGGCGCCCCCCAACGCCGGCAGGAGCTGTTCTCCCAAAGCGTGCGCGTTAATCACCGAGGCCGCATAGGCTTTGCCTGGTCAGAAGGCCAGTACACCCCGTCTCAGCTTTTGCAGCAGGCGGCCAGCAATGCCGCTTTCGGCCCCGAAGGCGATTTCAGCCAGAACTGCCTGGTAAGCCTAAACAGCACAGCGCCAGCCCAGGATATCGAAACAGCCAAAAATAACCTCGAGCGCCTAATGCAGGAGCTGCGTTTTACCCTTCCCACAGTTATACCGCAAAGATCGTTCACTATTAATGCTCAGCTTATACAGGATGAGCTGAGCATTACCAACCGCCTCGGCACCCTGCACGGCCAGCGCGTAACCAGCCTGCTCACGCTTCGTTCCCCGCAGTGGCCGCCAATTCTGGCCTCTTCATACACAACAGCGACCCCTGCCCATCCAGATTCCTTAGTTTTGCGCCTAATCTGGCGGCACTGCCTATCCAAGACCGTAGAGACCCCAAATACAGATACAGCAGCCGCCTTATTTTCTCCCAGCGCCGCCGGTCAGTTCTGGCACGACTGCATTCAAAGCAATTGGACCGACAGCACAGCTCAACCCGCCCGTACCTTTGACACAGACAAAAGGCTGAGCGTTTACGAGGACGGCACTCTGCCCCAAGCGCTGGGCACCGTGCCCTTCGACGGCGAAGGCCTGCCTCGCCAGCGCCTGCCTTTAATTCTGCAGGGGAAAACCACCCACGCGCTGCAGGACGTTATCTGCTCCCGAAGAGCAGGCGGCAAAGCGCCGGGCACAGCCATCCGCCAGTGGGGCGCCCCTCCTCAGGCGGGCTATTCTAACCTCGATATCGTCCCGGGCCAGCAGACACCCAGCCAGCTCTGCCGTGACATAGGCGAGGGCATATGGCTAGACTATTTAACTCCCCTGCCCGATCCGCCCCCTGAAGGTATTTTCCGACGCCGGGCAAACATTGCCTACCTGATACGCGAAGGCCAGCCAGTAGCGCGCCTGCCGCAGCTGATCGTAGAGGGAAGCTACCGAGATATGCTCGGCCGCGATTTTTTAGGCCTGGGCTGCGATACGCGCCTAAACGGACGCATTCAGGCTCCCTCCATGGCAATTGCCAGTCTGCGGCTTTCCGAGGAGGAAATATCCGCGCAGGAAAACAGCATCGACCTCCCCCAGCTATGGTGGTAACTTAATTATATTGCATTATGGTGGCAGATAATTATGAAATTGTCAGAATTAGCAGAACTGCTTAACGGCACAGTAAGAGGCGACGGCGACATAGAGATCATCCGCGTATGCGGAGCCGACGAGCAGCACCCCCAGGCTATCACCTTTGCCGAGGACCTTAAATCTGCCGCCCTAGCAGAGCGCCACAATTTCGCGGCCCTGCTGACTTCAGAAAAAATAAGCACCAAGCTGCCATGCATTGTGGTCAGCAACCCCCGCATTGCCTATGCCAAAGCGCTGAATATTTTTTACCCGCCGCGCCCGTACATTCCCGGCGTCCATCCCCTAGCCATAGTTGCCCCCACGGCTAAGGTAGCCGCCAGCGCATATGTTGGCCCTTACGCTATAGTAGAAGAAGGAGCAGAAATCGCCGACGGCGCCGCAGCCGAAGCCCACACCTTAATAGGTGCCAACAGCTACCTGGGCGCAAACAGCCGCCTGCTGGCGAAAGCCAGCATGGGAAATAACTGCCGCATAGGCGCGGACTGCCTCATCGGCGCACACACTATTATTACCGACGGCACCACCATCGGCGACGATGTGGAGATTGGCGCCCGCTGTCTGCTGGAGAACTGCCAGATTTCCAGCAAATGCCGCCTAGACAACATGGTTCTGGTGCGCTCAGAAGCCGTCTTAGCGCCAGGGGTTATCATGGTTTCGCACTCCTCTATCATGGAAGAAGCGCAGGTGGGCTACTTTTGCGTGCTGGCAGCTCAGGCCACCATCGGCCCCAGAGCGAAGGTTGGCAATTACGCCACCATAGGCGGCCGCGTTTTCGTCAGCGGCGAAATACCAGAAGGCCAAATGTCGTGGGCTGGCGATCCTCCGCTTCCGTACAAAGAGCACATGCACCGCTGGGCCCAGCGCAACAGCGCCGATAAAGCTGTCAAAAAGCTACAGAAGGCCATAAAAAAGCAAAAGGATTAAGCCATTCATAAACGAGCTGAAGGCATAAAGCTTAGTTGGCAGACAAGCTGTCGCCTTCAAAGCTGGCGCTGGCGTTATCGCTTCTCTTCTGCTTTTTCTTGTTGCGCTTGGCGTATTTCTTTTCCGCCTTCTTTTCGCCCAACTCGCGCTCTAGGCGCTCCTGCGCCCACATCCTGGCCTCATAATTCTCGCAGGCGTGGATAAGCTCAGCCCCGATCAAAAAGACAAACGCCACTACGAATATCCAGAACAGCAGTCCGATAATATACCACATGGAGCCGTAGATAACCGACATCTCCGCAAATCTCGCCCCATAGGTAAGGTAAAGATAGCTGGCCAGCCTCCAGGCAACACCCGAGAACAAAGAGCCTGGAACTATATAGCTCCAGGCGATCCGCTTAACGGGCAGCAGGCGATAGATCATCATGAAGACCATACTGGCACCCAGCGGTGTAATAACCCAAGACACCAGCCAGCCCCAAATCATGGCCTGGTTTATGGAGATGCCCCACAGCTCCTGCAGGAGCAGGTGCTTTAACAGGCCGGTGACCAGGCTGAGGAATCCCGCCCCCAGGATCAGCACTATACCCAGGAACCAGGTAACCGCGACCAAATAAAGCGCCAGAACACTCCGCTTTATCCAGCTGCGCTGAATGGGAACGCCCCACACGCGGCACAGGCTGTCCTCAAGTCCCATAAACATAAGGCGACCCGACCACATACCGACAGCCAGGCTAATGATAACGTTGCGGCCGACATGCTCTGATATAGCCTTGAGCTCCTGCTCTACCCAGGTGCTGTTGGTGGGCAAAAACGACTGCATTAAAGTGACGACATATTCAAAGCTGGTGTCGCCTTTTAAAGTAGCTCCAGCCAAATAGCTCAGCCCCGCGCTGGCCTGAGCCTGAATAAAGGGAAAGCTGAACAGCCAGCCGATAAGGTTCACCCCAACCAAGCACAGCGGCACTAACGACAGAAAAGCGTAAAACGATATACCAGCCGCTAAAAACGCCGAGTCGTTGGCGACCATATTCTTAGCGGTATCTATGATTATCGGCTTGACATTGTCGCGGGTGAATATCTGGCGCATAATTGTCTGGGCAGGGCAAATAGTTTATCGGATAGATCCGCGCTGCGCCAGCTTCCGCGCCGGCACTGCTTCGCTACGCAAAGGTGTGCCCTGCGCGGAACTGGTTACGCGCTTCAAGCGTTTCGGAGTCTCCGAACGCAGCCGATACAAGCCAAAACAGATGGCATTGCATCATTTAGCACGAGCAGGGACAGCGCTATATTTTGCCCTGCTTCTTCAGAATGGCCTCCATCTGACTCAGGGCATCATCCATGCACCGGGCCGCGGCATCGATGGCGCTGCTGTTAGTTATATCAACGCCAGCCATCTTGAGCAAATCAACCGGCGATTTGCTGCAGCCGCTGGAAAGCATGCTTAAGTAAGCATCGCGAGCCGGAGCGCCCTCTTTCTCGATGCGGTCAGCAATAGCTATGCCTGAAGACATGCCCGCGGTATACGAGAACACGTAGAACTTATAATACAGGTGAGGAATATAGGCCCATTCCACGCCATCGTTCTCGCCCACGACAAAATCGGGGCCGTAATACTTGCGAATGAGATCGGCATAAAGACCATTAAGATAGTCGGCGGTCAGCGATTCGCCGCGCTCATACGCCTCGTGCACCGCCAGCTCCCAATCGGCAAACAAAGCCTGGCGATAGATAGTGGCGCGGATTCTGTCAACCATCTCATTGAGCAGATACAGCTTTTCTTCATCGGTCTTAGCGTTGGCGATTAGATAATCAGACAGCAGCTTTTCGTTGCAGGTAGAAGCCACCTCGGCTATAAACGGTACATAACCGGCTGTTACCTGAGGCTGATGCGAGTACGACAGCACGCTGTGCATTGCATGCCCGTATTCGTGGGCAACCGTCGACATATCATCGCTTTCGTTCTGATAATTCAGCTTGATGAAGGGATGCTTGCCGTAGGTACTGGCACATGACGCCCCGCTGTCCTTATACTTATGCGGATACACATCTACCCAGCCATTGCGCGGATCCATACCGGCCGAGATGGTTTTAACGTAATCCGGTCCCATGCAGGCCAAAGCCTTAGGTATGGTCTTGATCGCCTGGTCGTAAGGAATATCCATCTTTACGCTGGGAACCATGGGCGGATACAGATCGTAGATATG
>JAFSXO010000049.1 GCA_017444045.1 bacterium
CTAGCGGCCTTCTCGCCTTACCAAGATCCAGACCCGCGCGAAAAAATGATTCAGGCCATCGTTTTAGGCCTGCGCGACTACATGAGAAAGAACGGCTTCTCCGATGTTGTTTTAGGCATTTCCGGAGGTTTGGATTCGGCTCTGGTCGCGGCTTTAGCTGTACGCGCCTTAGGTCCTGAGCATGTTCATGGTGTGGCTCTGCCCAGCTGCTACAACGCCTCAATAAGCCTTGAAGACGCCATAAAACTGGGCGCTAACCTGGGCATGGATATGCGCACCATTTCCATAGAAAAACCGCGGCAGGTTTTCGATGAGCTGCTGGCAGAAACGTTCAAGGACTGCCGCCCCGACACCACCGAGGAAAATCTGCAGGCCCGCATTCGCGCCAACATACTCATGGCGCTTTCCAACAAGTTCGGCTGGATACTGCTGTGCACCGGCAACAAGTCGGAGACTGCCTGCGGCTACTCCACCCTTTACGGCGACGGTGCCGGCGGTATCGCCCCCATTAAGGACGTTTACAAAACCGAAGCTTTCGAGCTTTGTCGCTATATCAACCGCGAAAAAGAGATTATTCCAGAGCGCATAATCACCCGTCCTCCCAGCGCGGAGCTGCGCCCCGACCAAAAGGACGCTGACAGCCTGCCAGAATACGAGGTCTTAGACGGAATACTGAGACTCTATCTGGAGCAGCTTTATTCTGCGTCCCAAATAATTGAGCAGGGCTACGATGAAGCCACGGTTAAACGCGTAGTGCGCTTAGTGCGCATCAACGAGTTCAAACGCAAGCAGGGACCTTTAGGACTGCGCCTGAGCACCACCCTATTTGGCTGCGATTACGATATGCCAATCACCGACCGCTTCTCGGAGCAATAGCGCGAACTGCACGCCAAGGTGGCTTCCAGCCTCAAAATCTAGCTTTAGCGCATGTTGTGCGCTAACTTATACGCTAACGTACAACGCAGCGCTAACTCACATGAATAATTAGAACCAATGCCATTGAACCTTAAGTTAATGGCATTGCAGGATTCACTTAGGGAAGGAGGCTGTAAATATGAGCTCACCTATCAGCGGCTTAAACATGGGCATGTACGATGCCAGCTACCTTACAGCCGTTCAAAGAGAAATCGCCCGCAGTGTTAAGACCAACTCGCTGAAAGACCTCGACGACGACGTTGCAACTGCCCTGCTTCTCACAACAACCGACGAGGTGAATCTGTCTCCCGAAGCCAAGGCGTATCTGCAAAAGCTGCGTCAGAAGCTGCGCAAAAAGCGTCAGGATGACGACATAGAAGACTATTCAAAGCCAGACGAGCGCGATTTTTCTGCACTGCTGCAGGGGCTGGAGGATTTCCGCGACCAGCCGCCTGAAGAGGAGAAGCCCAAGCTTGAATCTAAGCCGCTTTTTCCCAGCACCATTATGCTTTCAGACCACGTGCCGTCGGCCCCGCGTCCCAAGACCAAGGCTTACTCTCCGACCCGCGAGACCATAGACCGCATGATTTACTTTTCCCCTACGCAAACCGCGCGCGCCAAGCTTCAAGATGAGCTGGAGCCGTTAGGCTTTGAAATTATTTCAAACGTCAAAGCCTTCGGGGTAAAGGTGATCATTATGGAGCGCAACGTGCGGCTCTCGCAGATTCGCATCCACAATATCGCCATAGTGCATCCCAGCGAGCGCACCTTCGACGGGCGCCCCTGGGACATGGTGCGCGGCATTTACGACAGCTCGCGCCGCCTTTTTGTCATCGGCGAAGAGCAGCTGGGCAACCCCAACCATTCGGTAGGGCGCCACGAGTTTGCCCACGCCTTCGACCACGCCTTCAGCGAAACGCACCAGCGGCGCCTGCCCCTTTCGGTTCAGCTGTGGAACCTGTTCCGCAAAGACCGCACCGGACTGGTATCCTCATACGCGGCTACCAATCCCGCCGAGTACTTTGCGGAATCCGTCGATGCCTTCTTTATTCCCGCCAAGCGCCAAAAGCTCCAGGAACAAGACCCTAAAATGTTCGCCTACCTCAGGGAACTTTTCGAGCTGGCATAAGCTGGCGCCTGCACTAGTTTATACAAAGAGAAGAGCCTGTGAATGATGCGCTGCTCAATTTCACAGGCTCCTTTGATATTATTTATTGGCGCGCATGGGCCGAATTATGCCGCCCATAACCTCATCGTCTGTTCCGATAAATATGCTCGAATCGGGGAACACCTCGGGCGAAGTGCCCAACGCCTCGACCTTTAGTCCATCGATTCTGTGAATCACCTTCGGCTCGCAGGGAGTAAACTCCATTTTCTCGGCATCAAAGGTACCAATCAGGCACACCGCAGATTCAAACGGCCCCAAATCGCCGGGATCGCTGACAGCCACAGACATGACATCGTATTTGCCGTGATTGGGTATTAGATGCAGGTCGGATATGCTGCGCCCACCGTCCAGGATCGGGCGCAAATCTATCGGACAGGAATCCTTTATCAGGAAGCGCCCGTCATAGTGACGTCCCCAAACTAATGTACCGGGATACTCATCGCTGCCGCGCAGTCCCAGAAGCAGTATGTCGCCCTTTTCGGGATGGGGCAAAGCTTCCATACCTTCAATCTGCAGATGATCCGGTGTAGAAAACTTGCTGCCGGCATCATATGGCAAAGGGAACGGATGAAAAGAACCGGCGCAGCGGGCACGCATTTCGCCATCGTCGTCGGCAAAAATATGCAGGCGGAAAATGCGTCCGAATTTGCCTTTGAAATAGCCGCTTTCGGCCACATAAAAATAACCATCCTCGTTGGGGACAGCGCATATGGCTTCAAGATCGCTGGAGCGCTCGCTGGGCAGCTCCCAGCCGGCTACATTAATAGGCACATAGCGGCACTTCTTTCCGGTATACACAGCCAGCTGAAGACGCGGCTTAGAATTATGATTCTTGGTATCGCTGACGATGACTACTTTATTGGCATCGAAGCGCTCCGCGCCGCTTACATCAAGCTTGCCCTGAGCTATTGCGCTCTGGGCTCCATAGCCTATCAGGCATCCGCAGGCAGCAGCGGTCAGCGCCAAGCTTTTCCAAACATTACGGGACATACATTATTCTCCTAGCGAACTATATGATTATTGCGACAAGTTCGCCTAACGGGATTTAGCCCCTTTATGCTAGTGCTATGCTATATGTTTGCGTATAAATTAGCGTTTCGCGAACTTATAACCGTTGATGTCATTGCACAGGATAGCATATACTCAGCCAGCTAACACTTTGGCGCTGCCTAGCTTTCACACCAGCACAGACTGCTAAACATACGACACTAATCTCGCCTGTATTATATTCGCAAGACAAACCCTCTTCTTATATGTCGTATATTTGCGACATATCGTAATTGAACAATGTCTCGGTTTTGCTATACTTATTTTAGACAACCTGCTATGGCAAAATTTAATTAATGCGGATATAGAAATGCGAGAATTCAAACCTTATTTCAAAACCTTTGCCGGCAAATGGAGCGCGGATCTATTGCTGGCCGTATTCCTCGGCACCATGCCAGCCTGGGCAGACGGCTACATGCGCGAAGGGGGCAAAGCTTATCACATCGACCCAAACTGCCCTACGCTGGCTAATTACCAGGTCAAAGAAGCTACGCCTGGACTGATTCCCTGCAAGATATGCTGCAAGGAGATTGTCGAAAAGCAGGAAGCCGACCGCCAATTCTATGAAAACTTGCAAAAAACGCGGGAAGCTAACCAGCAGCTACAGCAAAACGAAGCCGCGGCCCGGCAATTCGTGCCCAGGTACACCCCCGAAACTAAAGATCTGTCCAAAGATCCCACCTACACCCAGACCTGCTATACATGGCACAAAATGCGCATATATGAAAGAGCAGGCAAGCACTACGCCCAAGATGGAACTCCATTGGATCATTCGCCAACATACAATAACCATACGGTGTATAACTACACAGGCACTACCCCTTATTATTATGAGAATGGTATGAAGGTTGTGATAGTCAATAGGGAAGCCATTTCGACATTTCATCACGACTTAGATATTTAATAACGATAGTGCCGGCGCGAAAGCTGGTGCAGCGCAGATACGTTTATCGATACACATAATTATTCTAGCTAACGTATGGATCAGCGCGGCGATACTATTGAAGGAACTGCATACCGTATCGCCAAAACACGAGCAAGCATGGAATTGGCCTTCCATATTTTGCCAGTCTGGCGGCTCATTTGCCGCCGCGAAGTCCACTGGCACAGCAATACTTTTGGCCAAGCATGTGCCAGATGGACACAAACCAGCATGAACCCCAAGACATAAGCTCAGCGTCCGAACCAGCCTGTAGCAGCACCGTAACCAGCCAGCGCCGTGAAAGTATTATTGTCGCGCTGTCCAGCATATTGCTTTTGGTGTTATTCCTTGCTCCATATTTATGCACCAATAGCCTAATATACAGCGGCGATTTCGGCAGCTCCGATCTCTTGGAGCTGAATATTCCTCGGCGCATTCTGGCGGCACAGGCCATCCTTCAAGGCAGGCTGCCTTTCTGGGAAGCAAAGCTAAGCAATGGTCTGCCCCTATTAGCCGAAGGCCAAGCCGCCGTTCTCAATCCCTTTAACACCGTTCCGTATCTGCTCTTCAGCCCCACGCTGGCGACAAACATCTGCATTCTAATCACCCTGTTTATCGCCCTAGCCGGTACCTATTGGCTGATCCGCCAGCTTGGGCTGCATCCGCTGGCCGCCCTTACAGGCGCGGCCGCCTTTGCCTTGGGCGGGGTCTTCGTATTCCGCCTGCGCCATCTAAATCTAATCCACGCCATCGCCTATCTGCCCCTCATCCTGGCCTTAATGCGCGGCTATCTCCGCGCCCTGCTGTACAGAATGCCAGTAAGATACTGGCTCGCCGGCTTATTATTAACCGCGGTGCTGCAAATCTTAACCGGCCATCCGCAGATGACATATTTGAGCTGGATTATAGCTACTATCTTCGCATTCAGCTCTCTGTGGGGTGCCCCCCTGGATCCGCCTGCGGAAAACGCGGCACAGCCAACAAAGGACAGTCCCCTGCCGCCGGCAAAGCGTTCCCCCCAAGCGTTTATAGCTTTAGCTATAGCACAGCTAAGCTTGATGGGCATAGCATCCGCGCTGCTCTGCGCCATACAGCTTCTGCCCACCTATGAGCTGAGCCAATTATCCGCGCGCTCCGAGCCGTACACCTGGGAGGCGCTGAAGTCCTCCCCCTTTACCGCCCGTGATTTACAGCACCTTATCCGCCCCTACTGCTACGGCAATCCCGCGCTGGGCACTTATGCGCGCGCCAGCGCCAGCCAAGGAGTATTCTGGGAGGTTACCGCCTATATAGGCTTAGTGCCCCTCGGCTTGGCAGTATTCTCATTATTCTCATTGGGCGGCCCGCGCCGGCGCAGCATTATCTGGCTGTGCTCCCTGGCGGTTTTCTTCTTTATCGCCTCCCTAGGGCCAGCCGGATATATCTACGGAATATTCTGGAAGCTCTGCCCCGGCTTTAACCTTTTCCGCTGCCCCTCGCGCTTTCTCTTCGCCTTCAGCTTAGCCCTGGCCCTGCTCTCAGCCTTCGGCTGCCAGCACTTACTCAATGCGCTAGGCCGGTGTTGCAGTACCAGAAAGGCTAGGGCGGCAG
>JAFSXO010000007.1 GCA_017444045.1 bacterium
GATACTGATAAGCATCGCTGTCGCCAGGGGTTTTCTTCATCGCGCTGTTGGCCAGCTAGCGCCGTTTAGCGGGCTCGAACTGCTGGCATAAGGGGACAAACAAATCGGGCTCGGTCGTATCGTATTCCAGCGTCTTCAGAGCTGCCTGCCAGGACCCATGCGGATCGCCCTTTTCCATGCGCTTATAGCTTTCATAAAGCCAATCGTAAAAGCTGCTAGGCTCTGCCCTTTTCTCGTTTTCTTTATTATCGGCAGGCTGGGAAGCGGCTGCGGGCGCGGCTTTATGGGCACTGTCTTGGGAAAGGGGCTTTTCGGCGAACACCCCCATCTTAGCCATTTTGGCCGCATTGAACGCCTGCGTAGGTGAAGTTGGCGCATTTTCCGAGCGAGTCTGAGCGGCGGCATGCAAATCCACCATATCCTGGCAGAAACCATCACCACCGGTATTCCCCGTTGTATAAGAATTAGCCATACCGCAACCTTCTTTCATTTGACCTTATTTTACGAGTAGAGCAGCTTACGCAAATTGCGTTCCCACAAAAAAAACAGCACTAGCTAACCAGCGATTTCAGAGCCTTTAAATAGGTTTCCACCTGCTTGGGCATCATGTCATTATTGTCATAGCCATGCTTTATAGCCACGATCTCTTCCATATTGATCTGGATTTCGGATATTCCAGCCTTAAGAAGCTCTTCAGCGGCTTTTGAATGCTCCTCATTCTTAAGGAATTTAGTGACCCCGTCGGCCCTGTTGGCGGTGATGGTGAACTTGTCCATAGGCATCTCGGTTGCCTCGCCCGTATCTCCGCGGCGGGCATCGATGATCTTCTGCTCTTCGGCGGTCAGCCTTACGCGCCAGGGACGCAGCTCCTCCTCATCATCACTCTTCTTCTTGGCCGCAGCAGGGTCCGCATTCAGGCCAGGGCCCGCGGCTATTTTGGCGGTAAAGCCAAAACGATAAGGCATACTGTAGCTAATATCTGAAGGCTTAGTGGTAAACTGAGGAAAAGCTACTATAGAGAAAGGCACGTCCTTCCACAGAGCCGTAACCTTGGCTTCTCCAAAATTCCCCTGAAGCTTAAAATCTTTAAGATCTAAAGCGCTTTCAAGTTCACTAAGATAGCCCTTTTTGGTCTGGCTAACCATATAAATACATACGCCGCCTAAGATTAAGACAACCAACAATATAGTACCAATCGAATTCACAGCTTTTTCCTCTCAGCTATGTAATAATCACAGCGCACCAGTCACCGCGACAACATAAACTATACTTACATATCCTTAATTATTATCGCAAATTCTCACTCAATTCCTGCCCACTGCAATGTCATTAACTAACACAAAACAGGATAACCGCAAAAAGCTCCAGAATCTTGACCTTATGCAGCTTAGTCTACCTAACCTAACTCCAGAACCGCAGCCAGCAAATCCCATACAAACAGCTAAGCCCTTGGAGGTCTCCAAGTTTTTTTCCCAGCTTAACACCATGCTGACACGGACAGCCTGGACAAAGCAAATCTGTATTGTCGGAGAAGTTGCCTCGGCGAAGCTTACCCCCGGCGGCCATTATTTTTTTAACTTAAAAGATGATCAATGTTCCCTGCACTGCAAAATCTTTAGCTTCAGCAGGCAGCGCTACGGAGCAGCGCCTAATAATGGCGAACGCATCGTCGCTTACGGCAGCATAAACTCCTATGGGGGCTACAGCGAGATTTGTCTTAAAGTAAGCAGATACGAGCGCGACGGGCAGGGTCTGCTATTGTTTCAGCTGGAACAGCTAAAAGAAAAGCTGCGCCGCGAGCATCTGTTTGACGATGACCGCAAGCGTCCCCTGCCCAAGTTTCCGCGCGTTATTGGCTTAGTTACCTCCGACAGCGGCATGGCCTTCGGAGATATAGTAAAGCGTTTCCGCGAACGCGCCCCCCACGTGCGCCTATGGCTGGTCCCAGCATTGGTACAGGGTGCAAGCGCACCTGCTTCTATGATTTCAGCGCTGCATTACCTAGAGAGCTTAGAAGAGGTCGATGCCATTATCCTGGGACGCGGAGGCGGTTCCAGCGAGGATCTTATGGCTTTCAACGACGAGCGCCTAGTCCGAGCCGTTGCCGCCTGCAGCAAGCCCATCGTTACAGCGATTGGACACGATGGCGACAACTCGCTTTGCGATTTAGCCGCCGACAAAATCGCTTCAACGCCCACCAATGCCGCAGAAGTTATCGTACCTTTAAGGGATGAACTATTAAAGGAGGTGCGCAGCCAGTACAGCCATGCCCTCATGCGCATGCAGATCTTTTTGCAATTCCAACGGCAAAAGGTAGAAGCCCTTAGCCAGCGTTGCCAGTTAAGCAAGCCGCAGCAGCGCATTGAACATAACATTCTTTATTTGGACACCCTGCGCACACAGTTAGCCCAGATAGGACAAAATCTGTCCAAACGACAGCACCATGAGCTAGAATTAGTGCGCGCCAAGGCTGGATGGCGCAAGCCTGCGGAGCTGATAGACAGATACCGCCAAGAGGTGGCAAACTGGCAAAAACGCTACGAGGAAGGTTTAATCGACAGAATTTATGTTTATCGGATCATTCTTGAAAACATTCGGACGAGGATTCGCTCGCTAGACCCTCACCTAGCCCTTCAGAGAGGCTATTCCATCGTCAGCGACAGCCAGGGACGGCCCATAGTGTCCATAAACGAACTGACTAAAGGACAGAGCATAAGGTTTTGCCTGCAAGACGGTCAGGCTATAGCGCGCGTTGAGGACGTTTCACCGGCCCTACCCACGCGAACGCAGGAGACGCCCTCAGCGAATGACCAGGAGAATCCCCAAGCTTAGTCATTTATTTTGAATGGCAGGGGGAGATGTCGCGACTGCGACAGAGGGGGTGGCCACAGCTGGCGGAAGAATCGAAGTTTAACGCATGTTGTGTGCTAACTTGTACGCTAACGTATAACGCAGCGCCAACGCACATGAATAATCAGAATCAATGCCATTGATTCCTCAAGTTAATGGCATTGAGCGTATACTTATAAACATCGGCCAACAATAATAAGGAGGTATCATGACCGCTGCCGCCACAAACCAACCCACTGCCGCTGAGCCGACAATTCAAGATTTTGAAGCCTCTCTGCAGCAGCTAAAAGATATGGTAGCACGCCTAGAGACCGGAAATCTATCCTTGGCAGATTCTCTGGAAGCCTTTCAGAAAGCCAGCCAATTGGCTGAGCAATGCGAGCAGCAGCTGGCCAAGGCTGACGAACAGGTTCGCATCATCACCGAGAGCATGCAGAAGAATTAGCCAATATAGTGCTTTGCCTCATTGAAGTAAGCCGCGCCGGCGTCAGAGGGTGTGGCCAAAGCTGTGGGAGAATCGAGTTTTAACGCATGTTGTGCGCTAACCTGTACGCAAACGTACAGCGCTGTGCTAACGTGCATGAATGAGCATAGCCAATGCCACGAAGCCTTAACTAAATGGCATTGGAAGAGAAAGTGAGCGTATCAGTCAATGTTCGATCTTAAGAGCTATCTAAAAGCCCGCGCGGAAGAAGTAAACAGTGCCTTAGAAACTTACCTGCCTCAGGACGGGCAGTATATGGGCAACCTAGGAGAGGTTATGCGCTACAGCGTATTCCCAGGAGGCAAGCGCTTCCGTCCCATTCTGACGCTGGCCGCCTGCGAAGCTCTGGGAGGCAGCCGCGCCACCGCGATGCCAGCAGCCTGCGCCTTTGAGCTGGTACACTGCTTTTCCCTGGTGCACGACGATCTGCCCTGCATGGACGACGATACTGAACGGCGCGGCAAGCCCACCTGCCACGTGGCTTACGGAGAAGACACCGCCTTGCTGGCTGGCGACGGCCTAGTTATATACGCCTTCGAGGTGGCAGCTAAAACGGCAGAGCTGGCCAGCGCCGAAACTGCAGTGCGAGTAATGCGCGAGCTAGCTGTAGCCTCTGGCCATGAAGGCATGGTAGGAGGCCAGATTTTGGATATGGATGCCCAGCATCACGGTGCCGACAAAGAAAGCCTCCTTAAGGTTCACCGCGCCAAGACAGGCGCTCTGATCCGCGGAGCTTCCCGCGCCGGAGCGATAATAGCCGGCGCCACCCCCGAGCAGCTGCAGGCGATCACCGAATATGGCGAGCTGATAGGCTTAGTATTCCAAATAACAGACGACATTTTAGACTATCAGGACGATCCCGATCCCATAAGCTTCCCAGGGCTGTACGGTATGGACGCTTCCAGGCAGATGGCTGCCGAATCCACCGAGCGCGCCCTTGCCTGCCTGCAGAGCTTTGGCGATAAAGCCGAACCGCTGGCGGCTCTGGCCACCTATCTTCTCAGCCGGCAGTCCTAAATAATGCAAAACATGAGCGCCTCACCAAACAGCGTAGCCAGCGCAATGCTGTCACAGGCCCTAACAATTGCGGGGCTGTCCATGGTCGCCTGGGCAGGGCCGCACGGCGCTGAGCACTACCGCATGACCAGCGACTGCGATGAGAGCTTAGCCAAACTGTCATCTTGGGCTAGGCAGCCCAACGAACTGCTGCATTTGGCTGTCGGCTGGTGGCGCGCCCTATATGCAGAAGACAAGGCTAGTGCCAGCAGCTCGCCTCTCACGATCATTGTCGAGGATTTTCCCCCCAAGCTCTGGGAAAGCCTAGGACAGCTGCAGCGTCAGGGGCTTTCAGTTATTGTGGTGCTGCTCGATGAACAGCACCGCTATGTAGCTGAAACCGAAACAGAGTACTGCGGCTTGGCGGGCTATGGCAAAGCTCAGGGTATTTACTGCGCCGAGCCGGCTAGCTGTGCGCGGCTAAGCTCTATTAATAGCTCTCTGCAGCAGTGCCTCGCCCGCTCAGGCGTGCGTGTAGTGCACCTGCTCGGCTCTTCGGCTAACGCTAACAGACAGGAGCCTTTCTCGCCATCCTTTGGCTGGGAGTACTTTCCTCCCAGTCCTTACAGCCAGCACACCGAGGATTTCCCCAGCCTAGCCGCAGCCGCCCTAACGCGCATGATGCCCGAGGTACTGAACAGCCAGCGCATCGTAGCGCTGTGGACACGCAGCCTTCACCCCGGCCCCCTGACCAAGCTAGGCCCGCGCCTGCAGTATTGCTCGATAAACGGCCTGATCTGGCAGATAGCCAGCTTGGTAAAGCGGGATTACCACCCCATCGTTTTTTTATCGGCCGCTAGCATTCCCGTTCTGCTGCCAGATCTCATGGGCTTAGAGGGATGCCAGGTAACATTCGTCATTCTGGACGGCTGCTGTACCCTATACGCCAGCAACGAGCGGCGGCAGCCGCTGGCCATGCTGCACGATTTAGGCCTGCTCAGCTCAGTACCAGATATGCTCATCGGCGAACCGGCAGACGAAGAAGAGGCGCGCTCAATGATGGCTGCCATGCTTAATTCTCCAGGGCTGAGCGCTCTGCGGCTGTCCTCGGCACCCGCTATAAATATGCCGCCTGCTCCCACCCCTAAAGAGCTGGCCATAGGACAGGGCAGACGCCTGCGCTCAGGTAAGGACATATCCTTTGTCTGCCTGGGAACCACCGCCCATGTAGCCCTGCTAACCTCCGAGACTCTGCGCTCGTGGGGCGTCCAGGCGGGCGTTTACGATATGCGTTTTCTCAGCCCGCTGGATCCAGAGCTTCTGAGCCAGGCTGCCGCTAGCGGGCGCATTATTACCGTAGAGAACCATTCCATAGACGGGGGCCTAGGCACCCTGGCGCTGGAAGCTGTAAGCAGATGGGGGCTGGGCACTCATCTGCAGAAGGCCGCCAAGGTTGGCCTAGACTGCGATTATATGGAATGCGCTCCCGAGGATCACTGTATCTCTATAAACGGTCTTCTGCAGGCAGCCAAAAAGATACTTGACATTAATTAGCTATGCCGTAAGGTTTAGCTAGCGGCGCGGTTTCCCGCAGGCCGCGCAATACTCCCAGGCATCCGCGCACTTAGCTCCGCATTCCGCGCAGCAGGAGGGATCCTGGGGTATTTTTTGCCCGCAGCTGGGACAGAAGCGGAAGCTGCGCTGCCAGCTCTGGCCACAGGCACAGCGCCTAGTCTGCGGCCAGATCGCTCCAGGGCCTTTGGCGGCCAGCCAGAGCAGACTTCCGCACAGGATGCAGATCGCCCCAGACAGACCAAGGTACGCCCCCAGCTCCAGGGAACGGTGGCTTATCTGCTGCGCATCGACTATACGCCAGGGCGGCAGACCTACCTTGATTAGCTTCACATTTATCGCCGACAGCGAGAGCTGAAGCCGGCCCAGAGCCAGCCCCACGTCCCTCGTGCATATCTGCACATCATGCCAAAGCGACAGCGATGCGCCCAGCAGGGCTGACCACGAAATCAGCAGACTGCCCCTGCCGAGCAGCGCCTGAACTGCGGCAGCAGCTCCCATAAACATCATGAGAAGTCCTGACAGGAACACTCCCCTGAGGGGAAGACTCCAGCTGCCCAGCTGCACCACGGTGTAAGGATAAAGAGGCGCAGCCAGCAAAAGCCCGCCGCCAGCGAGCAGCAGCAGCCGCGCAATCCAGAAGCACTTCAAAGCTACGCACCTCATAAAAAAGAACAGGCACGCTGCCGCTAAGGCTAACGCGTGCCCGCATATGCCGACAGACGCGGCTGATCAGCGGCTACTCGGCCGCTTCCTCATCCGCCTCAGCTTCTTCATCTTCATCAGGCACGGGCTCTTCGGTGACCGTCACCTGGCATGAAGCCTTATAGTTTGACTTGAGCAGGCTAGTCGCCGTAACCAAAGAGGTTCCGGCCTCATTGGCATTAAGAATGCCATCGTCATCTACAGACACAACAGAGGTATTGCTGCTCGACCATTTGTACTCAAAGGTGGGCAGAATTGCTCTCACGTCATCGGACCCATAGATACCGTATGCGTACAGTAACACAGAATCGCCGACGTATGCTTCTTCTTCGTCAGAGTTAAGCGCCAAGCCGGTAAGGCTAGCATCTACGACGGTTACATTGACAGAATCGCTGAATTCCTTGCCAGCGCTGGTGAACGAGGCCACAATTTTAGCGCTGTCGAGCTTGTCCTCGTCGTCGGCATCTTCCTTATTGCCCACGCCAACCACACAGCCGAGAAAATTGGTTTCGGTATAGCCAATCCTGTCGCTGGTCTCCCAGGAGGCAGCGCTGTTCAGCAGCGATGAAACGCCGTCATCCCAATTCGCCACGAACAGGATCTGCACAAAGTCGGCACCGGTAGGAATCGGCAGGGTGGATCCGATCTTACCGCTTATACCCTTAGACATAAGATCGTTTATATCGTTGGTAAAGCTGGCTGTGGTTATCTTGGCATCGGTAATATCGACAATAGCATCGTCGCTATAGGAGCCGAGAGCCGCGGTTACCGCCACATTAGGATCGACAGTGCTTAGGCAGCGGTATTTTCCCTTGGCTGTATATTTTTCTCCGTCGGAATTTGTGGCAGACAGGCGGCCGTCTGTGCCTACCGACCAGGTTGCGTACTCCGTCAGATCCTGATAGTAATGCTCTGCCGCCGTACCAAAGACAGCCATCGCGCACAGTGAGATAACATCGCCAGGACGAGCGCGCAGGTCGTTCTGCACGCTGTAATCCAGCATTTTGATCTTTTCGGCGCTCTCAAGCACCGCATCGTCAATATCCAGGGTCTCGCCAGCGACAAGCGTCACCGGGCAAGAGTAAAAGTACTTTACCTCTTTCGCATCTTCGTCATATCCGGCAACTGCCAGCGAAGTGCATCTGATAGGGACCTGATACAGCGACACATAATCGCCAATATCTTCCTTAAGCATCGACTTTGGGCCCCAAGCGCTGGTTCCCGCAGCGGTAAACATAGAAAAATACAGACTGTCTACATCCTCGGGAAGATCAGCAAACTTAATCTTTATTTTTCCGTAAGACACTATATTATCGTTAGAAGAACTGTTCGAGCAGCCGGTAACACTGACCGTCATAATCAGCGCCAGCACAGCCGCCAGCCATACAGATAACCTGCAGCGGTAAATCATGGCAATCCTTTCTGCCGTCAAGCTGACGACATGGAAACTAGATCTGTGATCAGAATATTATAAAAGTACAAGCTTCAAAATAAAGGCTCTGCAATTATTGTTCAATCACAGAGCCCTGAAGCGTTCGGCCTCCTGTTAAAAAGATCAAATCATAAGCAGCTATTCAATAACGGTGACCAAGTACGTCTGAGCAGCAACCATATCGTTCAGTGATACCCTAATCAAAAGCTGACCAGGTCTAACCGCAGTAAATTCGACATCTCCTACTATATTTACTGAGCCATCATTGAAATACTCAATTTTTGCGTCAGCAGTGACATCTTCTTGAGTGCCATCAGTATAGTTCAGATATACGGGACTATAATACATTTCACCGACATGAAGCGTGATGCCCGGATAAGGATTGCCCGGCTGCATATCATCAAGCGACAGCTCGAAGGGACGAGGCTCGCCTACCGTGACCAAGGTTTCCAAGGTATCGCCAACAGGTTCACCCTGCAGATCATGGTAAATGGGCAAATCTTCAGGAGCTGTAAGCGTGTGCCTGTAAACATCTTTAACCACAGTGCTATCAGGC
>JAFSXO010000050.1 GCA_017444045.1 bacterium
ATAACTCCCCCTAAAGGATGGCAGGGGGAGATGTCGCGACTGCGACAGAGGGGGTGGCCACAGCTGGTGGGAAAATCAAGGTTTAACATGTGTTGTATGCTAGCTTGAACGCTGACCAACAACGTAGCGCTAACGCACATGAATAACCAGAACCAATGCCATTGAGCTTTAAGCCAATGGCATTGGGATTAAATGCGATGTCGTTTAGTTAATACCAGAAAACGGCAGCCCATTATTAAAATCTGTCAGAAAATCGGGGATCGGCAGAGTATCAGGCCCATCAGGCTGTTCTTCTGGCAAAATCTGCGTTTCCCGAGAATCTGACTGATAGTCGGGCATAATTTGCGTTTCCCGGGAATCGGATACGGTCTCATTAGCCGCAGACGCGGAATCGACGGCTCTTCTTCCCGATAGCCGTTTATATTTCATAACCTTCAGGCTATGGCTGAGCTGTTCGCGAACCGCATCGTTGGATATGGGCTCGGCGGGTTCCTGTTCCGCCAAGCGCTTCTGCTTAACAATATCATCCAGACTCTGGTTCAGCTGTTCGCGCACCACCACATTGGCCCTAATCTCTGCCTCCATGGCTTTGCGCTGCCTCATAGTCTGCGTGCGCAGCTCCTCGTCGTAATCCTGCTTCATTTCCAGAATGCGCTTCCAGCGGTTGGAGGCCTGTTCCATGTACATAGGATCGATGGGCATAAACCAAAGATTCTGCGAATTGCACATGACCATCGTCATATCGTGGCGGTGGTTAAAAAAAACAGCCCAGCTGACTTTAAATGAATCCAGCGGCATGGTGTTGGCACGCCTAATATGAACGCTATCGAAGCTCTGTACAACAAGCTCCTGCTCCAGCTTATAGCAGAACATGTCTTCCCAAACATGCAAAATCTGCGCCTGGCGCGGCACTATCAGATTGTGGCCTCTGCCATTGTATTCCCTAACGAGAAGCAGCTGCGGTCCCTTAACGCCGCCCTCAACCTGAAAAAATATCCTTCCGGCATCGGTAACCTGAACATCGAATATTGAACAGGCGGGAATAGAAAAATGCCCCACAACTTTACTGAACAGCTTCTTGGAGGTCATATACAGCTTACAGTCAAAGGGCGCGTTCTTATTCGCCTGAGAGCAGGTTACCAAATAGTTGAAATCAGGCGAGGCGCCCCACAGGAATTTGCCCCGCTTTGACAGAGAAATACGCGTAAGCTCACGCGGATAAGTATCCTTGCCATCGCTTTCCATGGTGCAAAGGATGTGATACATATCGCTGGCTTTATGCTTGCTGCCGAAAAATGTCTCGGTAAGAGATTTTTTGCAGGCCGACGGCGGTGCCACTATTTCGCTGACAATATTGTCGCCTACCAGATTAAAGGCTGTGCGCTTTAATGCTCCCTCTCCGTTGTAGTTGTCGATCATGGACATTTCCCAGGAAAGCGAAACAGATTTATCGGCAACCGATTTAGGCGCCTTGTATAGAACGCCGTTGGTGGTGCGGTAATAAACGTCGCCAATATCGCTTACGAACAGCACTTCCTTGAGATCCTTAATATCCTTTTGCCAAAGAAAGTCATTGGATCGGTAAAGCGTAACCAAGCGCTGATTTACTGTAACAAAATAGCAGGAGCTGGGACTGCCATATATGGATATGCGGTTAAACAATTTAACCGTTTCGGTTAAAGAGGCGACGTCGCCGCTGCGCGACAAATAGCCTGTAGAAGAGGCAGAAGAGGGAGACTGCAGATTTACAGAAGAGCTGAACGAACAACGAAGCTTGGATATATCGCTGATTACATCGCCAAGATCCTCGTAGCGGCTCTGCAGCTTTTTGCTCAGCATCTTCATGATGATGCCGTCAAGCTCCATCGGCAGCATAGAGTTCTGCTTGCCAGGAAGCGTGGGCACAACCCTCAGAATTTCGTAATAAAGCTCATCTAAATTTTTGGAATTGTAGGGGACGCGGCCCGCCAGAAGCTCATAAGCTATTACACCCAGCGAATAAATGTCTGCCCGCTGATCGACGGTAACATTAGCCATGAGCCGCTCTGGTGCCATATACAGCGGAGTGCCCATATTGCCGCGGGTATTGGTGCTAGAATGATTTTTGTCCAGACAGGCCAGGCCGAAATCCAACAGTTTCGGAATACCGGAATCGGATATTATTATGTTGGAAGGCTTTATATCTCGATGTACTACACCGTTATCGTGCGCGAATTTTACTGACTGCAGTATAGACGTGAGCATATCTAGGCGGCTGTCCAGATCTCTGCGAGTGCAAATTCCGCAATCGCGCATCCAGACGCTCAGGCTTACGCCTGAGACATATTCCATTACAAAATACGGATGCTCCTGATAGATACCGATATCGTGAATCTGCGCTATTCCCTGATAATTTAAACGCGCTACGGCACGCGCTTCACGGGTAATGAGATCAAGCTCTTTGCTGTCTGTAATTCTTTGGTACAGAACCTTTATGGCGACCTTGCGGTCCAGTATGGGATCTTCAGCTAAATAAACGATCCCCATATTTCCCTGACCTAAAACGTTAACAACTTTAAAACGGCCGATTTCCATAACTAACGGATTTAAATAACCCACATCATTTTCCTTCTCTTGAAAAATGAACAAAGCTCGTTCATCCAGCATATTATTGGGCACAGACTTGCGCCCACTCAAAAGGTTGAGCATACTATTAGCTAGAACTTAAAACGGATCATCAAGGTTAAATGCCATTGAGTTATACTAGCCCTGTACGCTATCTTTAGCGTTGCTACAGCGCACATGACTAAGCAATGTCATTGTCATTACTCCTTTAATAGCTAACATTGCCGCATACATTGGGAGGGCAACATGAAAATCGGCCGCTATGAAGTGCTTAAGGAATTGGGCAAAGGAAGCTTCGGCCTGGTTTTTATGGCATACGACACTCAGCTGGACCGCAATGTAGCCATAAAACGGCTGCGCGATCCGGTCACCAATTTAGAGGATATTAAATTTTTGACGCGCGAAGCGCGGACAGCGGCAAAATTAATTCACACAAACATTGTACAGATCCACGACATAATCATAGAAGACAACTATCTCTACTTTGTCATGGAGTACATTGAGGGCCAGTCCTTAGACGATTGGCTGGAAGCTCACGGGCCGTGCAAAACCGAGGAGCTTGGCAGCCGTATAGGCATGTTTGTCGATGTTCTCAACGCCGTAAGATTTATGCACGAGCACAGCATCGTGCACCGCGATTTAAAGGCTGCCAATATCATGCTGAACGAGCTGGGGCAGGCCAAGCTGCTGGATTTCGGCTTAGCCAGCATAGGCACCAGCAGTTTGACCAACAAAACCTTCGCGGGCTTCGGCACTCCCAACTATATGGCTCCGGAGCAGCTGAGCAAGGACAAAAAGGTCGACAGCCGAGCCGATATCTATGCCTTAGGCATTATCTTTTACGAGCTGCTTACGGGCCGGCTTCCTTACAGTTCTCATGAGCTGGGCGCACTGATGGAAGAGATCCTGCATCAGGATCCTATACCTCCCAGCGCCTTCAATTCCGTAATCCCCAGCGATATCGATCAGATTATCGTCAAAATGTTGCGCAAGGAGCCATTCGATCGCCCCACCATTGAGGAGATACTCGAGGTTTTAACTGGCAGAAATCTCCTGACCTCAATTGCGGTGCGCCGCGTAGTAGTAGATGAGGAGGAGGAAACTCCTTCAGCGGCCGCGATCTGGCCCACTGAGCGCTGCCAGAAGGCATACAGCGGC
>JAFSXO010000051.1 GCA_017444045.1 bacterium
GATGTACGCGTAGTCAGCCGCATCTTCGAAGACGATACCATCAAAGAGCTGAGCAGCGTCGGCTACTCCAAGGAAGCGATCAGTGACGATCCGGTCTCCTTGGCCGATTTGGGTCTGCTGGCAAAAGATGAAGGCAGTGCGGTGACTAGCGCTTCCGGATCGATCGGGGAGCCTTCCGTTGACGGCGGCTACTGCTTCATCGCCACGGCCGCTTACGGCAGCTACCTGGAGCCCGAGGTCAAAGTTCTGCGCGCCTTCCGCGATGCGCATCTGCTGACCAACGCTCCTGGCCGGGCCTTCGTGAAGTTCTACTACGCCAACTCGCCGGTTGTGGCCAACTACATTGCCGCCCGTCCTTGGGCCAGATGCGCTACACGCGTAGCGCTGACGCCCGTGGTGGTTTGTGTAAGTCATCCCGTGCTGGGTCTGCTGGCTGTCGTGCTGCTGATCGGCGGAGGCATAGCCTACCGCCGGCGCCGGGAAGATGCGGCAGCTTAATGTGCTAGCTTAGTAAACTAAAAACAGCAGGGGCCTGTGAAAAACACTTGTTTCTCACAGGCCCTTGTGTATGATTCCTCTGTTTTCTTCTTATATGCAACCAAAGGGTATAAACGCAAAATAATATCCACAAAAGTTGTGGAAGAAAGCACAAGTTTTTGATATAATAACCAACAGCTTATTGGGAATAAAAATTTTGCGATGTACTTAAAACGCTTAGACATATGCGGCTTCAAGACCTTTGCCGCCAAAACCGAAGTGGAGTTTACCCCTGGCTTTATGGGCGTTGTCGGGCCAAACGGCAGCGGCAAGAGCAACCTCACCGATGCCATCCGCTATTGTCTGGGCGAGCAGAGCGCCAAGGTTCTGCGGGCCACCCGCCAGGAGGACCTGATCTTCGCCGGTACATCCCAGCGCCATCAGGCTCCGTTTTGTTCGGTCACCGCTACCTTTGACAATTCTGACGGCGTTTTTCCTATCGACTTTGCCGAGGTAGCCATTACCCGCAAGACCACCCGCGATGGCGATTCTCAGTATTTTCTCAATAAGACCGCCTGCCGCCAGCGCGATATTCACGAGCTGCTGATGGGCTCTGGCATTGGCCCCGGTTCCTTCTCGGTGCTGGGCAATAAGGAAATCAACAATGTGCTCTCGTCCGATCCCCGGGAGCGGCGCATGATGCTCGAAGAAACGGCGGGAACTAATCGTTACCGCTTCCGCAAGAAGGAAGCTCTGCGCAAGCTGGAGCAGACCAAGCAGAATCTTGTCCGCCTCAACGATATTATGGTCGAGGTGGACCGCAGCGTAGCCGAGAGCGAAAAGGCTCTGGAACGCTATAAAAAATACAAGGCGGCTCAGGACGAATATAAGGGCCTAGAGCTTCAGTTGGCCTGGGCTCAGCATAACGAGCTGACCGGCCAGACCGAAGCGTGCCGCGTTCAGACCCAGGAGGCGCAGAGCCTGTCGCAGGCTGCCGATGCCCATGAAAGCGAACTGAGGGCTTCTCTGGCTCAGCAGGAAGTGCAGCAGCAGGAAACTCTAAGCCAGATGGAGGCTCTGCAGAGCGCGCTGACGGGACAGGCCGCCGAATTGGCCGCCTGTAAGGCTTCTTTTGACGGCTTGTTTGAACAGGACCGCCAGCTGGAGATTACGGCTAAGGCTGCCTCCCAGCGTTTGGAAAACGCGGCCAAGCGTATGCAGGAACGCCAGAGCGCTTACGCGGAGGTGCAGAGTGGTCTGCCCGAATTGGAAAGGCTGCTGCAGGCATCAAAGGAGCAGCTGCGTGAGTGCCGGCGTCTGTGGGAAAACTGTCCCACGGCTTCGGCGGCAGAGCTGGCCGCGGCCCGCAGCCATATCGCTAAGCTTGAAGAAAAACTGCGCCAGTTGGAGGCCCAAAAGGCTGGGCAGCAGGCTAGGGCCGAGCAGGAGGAACAGCGCCTGTCCGCCATCGGTCTGGAGATCGCCCGCATCTCTAAGGAGCTTCCTGAAATAGAAGACAAAAGCGGAGAGCTCGCCGAAGCCCAGGAACTCATCGCCGAAACAGCCGAACGCCAGCAGCAGCTCGCCCAGGAAAAGCTGCGGCTGAAGGAAGAAATCAATCAGACCAGCCAGAAGAAGGGCCAGGCTGAGCAGCTGCGCATGCAGTATCACCTTAAAGTCCAGGAATACGAGGGCAGTGTCAGCCGCCGTATAGGCATGCCCGATGCCCAGCGTACTGTGCTGTCTTGGCGCGATGATGATGTCATCGGTGCGGTTGCCGAGCTGATTACCGTACGTCAGGGGCTGGAAACCGCTTTGGAGGCGGCTTTGGGCGGACGCATGTTCGACATCATCACCAGCAACCGTCAGGGGACGGCGCGGCTGATTGAACGCCTTAAGCACGAGCGTTTAGGCCGGGTGACCTTCTGGCCTCTGGATTTGGTGCAGAAGGAGACGAAGCGCCAAGACCTGCCATCCGTTAAAGGCTTTGTGGGCTGGGCCATAGACCTCATCGATTTCTCTCCGGAGCTGCGCCCGGTTTTGCAGCAGATGATCGGGGGCACCGTGGTCATGCAGGACATGAACGCGGCCTATGCGCTCTTCGATAAGTGTGCGGGTCGCCGTCCGCATGTGGTGACGCTGGCGGGGGAGTATCTCTCTCCGGCGGGTTCGGTCACCGGCGGCAGTCTGAAAACCGACCGCGCCGGGCTGCTCAAGCGCAAGCGTCTGCTGGAAGACAGTTTGGTTCTGCGCCAGAAGCAGGAAAACGAGCTGCGCACTCTGTCCGAGCGTTTAACTGAGCTGCAGGGGCAGTACAGGCAGACCGAAGCGGATTTGGAAAAGGCCACACAGGACAACCGCGAGGCCCGGCGGATGCTGGCCGATTTAGAGGCTGAGCAGCGCCGTCTGCAGCGCGATCGCGAGCAGGTTGAGAGCAGTATCAGGACTTTGGAAAAGGAGCAGAAGGAGCTTAGCCTGCGCGCCGATTCGCGGGAGCAGTCGGCTCAGACCTTGGAGCAGTCCCTGCAGAATCTGGAAGCCGAGCTTCGCGAGGGACAGGAGAGGCTGGAAAAGGTTCAGGAGCTGGACATCAGGCAGGCGGCGGAGCGCGAGCGTCTGCGCCAGGATGTCATGAAGGCCGAGATGGACAATAACGAGAGCCAGCGCCGTTTGGATGAGAAAAAGCGGGAGCTGGAGAGTCTGCGCGGCCGCCTGCGCGAAATCGAAGAAGACAGCGCGTTAGCGCGCCGTGAGCTAGATGAAGCCAACAAAGAGCGCCAGGGAATAGAGGGCAAGGGGCAGAGCCTCAAAGCCCGCATTGCTGAATTAGAGGAGCAGCTGGCCGGACAGAACAGCCAGCTGGACGGTTATCGCGAGCAGAGCGCCCAGGGACAGGCCCGCATTCTCGAACTGCGCGCGCAGCACGACGCGGCGGCCAAAGAAGCCAGGGTGCGCGGAGAAAAGTATCACCGCCTGCTCAGCGAGCTCGACAGCTTGCAGGATAGCCTGGCGGCGGTCCGCGAGCGCTTGGGTGAGAGCTTGGAGGATGGACAGGCGCCGGATCTGAGCCATTTCGACAGAGACAAGTCTCTGGCCCGGTCTCGCTATCTGCAGAATGTGCTGGCCAATTTCGGCAGCGTCAATTTGGGGGCGGTTGAAGAGTACGAGCGCCTTAAGGAGCGCCAAACCGAGCTGCGCGATAATATCAGCGATCTGGAGAGCGCTTCTGAAAGTCTGAAAGAGACCATTCAGGAGATGGACAAGGCTTCTGTTGTCCAGTTCCGCAAGGCTTTTGAGTCGGTAAACGCTACGTTCGGACGCATCTTTAAGGAGATATTCCAGGGTGGCTGGGGACGGCTACAGCTTACCGATCCCGAAGACCTGCTGGAATCTGGGGTGGATATTGTGGCCTGTCCTCCTGGCAAAAAGATGCAGAATCTGGCTCTGTTCTCGTCTGGCGAGCGCACTCTGGCGGCCAGCGCCTTCTTGCTGTCGCTGCTCACCTACAAGCCCAGTCCGATCGTGGTCTTTGACGAGCTGGACGCGCCTTTAGACGATACCAACGTGGAGAAGATCGCCAAGCGCCTGCGCGATTTCTCGGCATCTTCGCAGTTCTTGGTGATCACCCACAACCGCAAGACCATGGAGTATGCGGATCGGCTGTATGGGGTTACCATGGAGGAGCCTGGGGTGAGCCGGATGATCAGCGTAGAGCTGCGCGATGTAGAGAGCAGCGGTCTGGTCGGAGACGGTTCCAGTGCCGAGTCGATGGAAGCGGTACAGTCTGTGCCCATGGGAGCGTAAGCGAAACCGCGTGGAAATGCAAAAGATTGCCACGCATAGTAGGTGCCACGGTGCCAATGAGGTCATAGAGGCTAAGTAGTCATATCTCGTCCATCAGCGCGAAATCGCGAAAGCGGATTTGGCATACAGTTGTAAATAATTGTCGTATAGCGTTTTAATTAGGCTAAATATTATCTGCAGCCGTAAAATATTGAATATAATGGCAGGATAATATTGCTAGTTGTCGTATGCTTAGATCGATCGCGTGCGTATGCGTTAATTTTAGTCCTGACCATTGATGTTTATTTGTGTCGGTATCAATGTCGTTTAGTTAAGCAATGGCCAATAGATCCCCATTATAGCTCCCCCTAAAGGATGGCAGGGGGAGAAGTCGCGCTAGCGACAGAGGGGGTGGCCAAAGCTGTTGGGAAAACCGAGGTTTAACGCATGTTATGTGCTAACCTGTACGCTAACGTACAACGCAGCGCCAATGGACATGAATGAGCATAACCAATGCCACGAATCCTTAACTAAATGGCATTGGTGTCGGTATTATTTGTGGGAGGATGCTATATGCTTAGGTTATATCGGGGAGATAGCGATATTAATAGCTATTGGATAGACGGTATCCGTTATGAGGGTGACAAGGCCGTAGAAGCCGATGAAGAACTGCAAAACGCCGTAATTAAAGACGGAACGACCGAGATATTGCCTTATTGCTTTGCCGGACGCCAAAAGCTTATCTCCGTTACATTGCCGAGCAGTATTGTTGAAATCGACTATCATGCTTTTGCATACTGTACGGGTCTGACTGTTATTAATATGCCTGCCGGCTTAGAAATCATCGGCGATTTTGCATTTGAGGATTGTGCTGGCCTAACCTCTATTGCTTTACCCGCCAGCTTAAAATCGATTGGCCATGACGCGTTTGCCAACTGCACAGGTTTAACCTCGGTAGAGCTTCCCGCTGGCCTGACTGATTTAGGCTATAATGCCTTCAGAAACTGCCCCCTGCAGAATACGCCCTGGAAGGAAAATGGTCTGACCTATTGGCGTAACTGTTTAATCGGAGCAGATACCGATATCACTTCGGCTATTGTTAAAGACGGGACTGAAAGAATTGCTGATCATGCCTTTGAGCGCTGTGAAAAGCTGACAGAGGCTGTGCTTCCTGAGGGGTTGACTTCAATTGGCGACCATGCCTTTGACAGCTGCCGCAGCTTAACCGCTATAGAATTGCCAAAGAGTCTAACCGATATAGGAATTGCTTGCTTCGTGAATTCAGGGCTGACCTCTATTGTCATTCCTGACGGCGTAACTTCTCTGTGTTGGACATTTAGTAGCTGTCTGAGTCTTCGGGAGGTTACACTGCCGGCGACGCTGCTTGAGATATCATGCAGTTGCTTTGCAGAAAGTGGCA
>JAFSXO010000052.1 GCA_017444045.1 bacterium
AATCTCGATGTACTTCTGCCACTGCTCAGGAAGCTCGGTATCAGGGAAGATAGCTTCCACGGGGCAGGCAGACATGCAAGCGCCGCAGTCCAGGCACTCATCGGGATTAATATAGAACTGAGGGGTATCGTCGCTGCCATTGATGGCCTGCACGGGGCACACGCTAGCACAAGCTTTGTCTTTTACGCCTACACAAGGCTCAGCGATCACATGGGGCATTATTACGTCCTCCGTAAAAATATTGCGATATGATTATTAATCAATAAACTTGTAGTTAATTCAACAGCACACACAAGAATCCTGCATTCTATGCTATAAACTTAGCCTCTGATAAAATGCGCCTGCAGCTTGGAAAGAGGCATAGTCTGCAGCATAACCTGTCCAGGTCCGGTAACTACAGTATTGAACAGCCCTTCGCCGCCGAAGAACATATTTGTTCCTCCTCTGACCCGGCGGACATCGATAGTGCAGGTACCGTCCATTACGGCCAAATAGCCAGTATCTATAATGATGCTTTCCCCCGCCTGCAGATCTTTAGTAACGACACTTCCGTCTATTTCCACAAAAAGCATACCCTCGCCGGTAAAGCGCTGCATAATAAAGCCTTCGCCCCCGAAAAAGCCGGCTCCCAGGCTTCTGGTAAAGAACATGGACTGCTCCACCCCGGCCGTACAGGCTAGAAAGGCTCCCTTCTGGCAGATAATCTCGCGTCCTGGGGTAATCTCCAAAGCCATGATACTGCCTGGAAGGCTGGAGGCAAAGGCGATATAGCCGCTCCCGCCAGACGGGGTGTAGCGGTTGACAAAAAGACTCTCGCGCGTAAGCAGGCGCGCTATTATCTGATCTATGCTGCCGCCGGAAGTATTCATCACCATATTAGAGCTCATCCAGCTCATAGCTCCGCGCTGGCAGATAACCGACTCGCCCTCGCGAAGCCGGCACTCTAGTACGGGAAGATTGTCGCCTGTAATATCGTATTCCATGTGCCCTCCTGACTGCCAATAGATTAAGGATCGGTGGCACTGATCCTGCATATCCGCATGGGGAATATCAGCAGCGCTAGACGTGCAATCCTACCAGCAGTTCCACATTTTGCAGGTAAGGCTGTTAAATGTGGGCATAAGCTGTTTGATATTGCTCTCATCGTAGTTCAGATGGGCACCTCGGCATTCTGCGATAATGCTGCCCTGCTCGGCGCGCAAGGCTCCGGCTATGGTCAGGGTGAACTGTTCTCCCAAATCAGCCTTAAAGCTATCGCGGGCGTAAACCATGCCGCAAAAGACCTGATCGCCATAGCGTATTGTGCCAAAGGTATCGAGCTGCTTCATAACCGTCTCGGGGACCATATTACCACGCTGGATTATAGCCGAATCGGGCGCATCTATTTTGGTCACATATTCACTGCCATTCTTTTTGATCGTTAGGCCAGACACCCGGCTTATTATAAAATACGAATCCGACGACGGCAGCACATCACCGGTACTGGCATTCTTAAAATTAACAGTAAAACTATATTTTTGGTTTGATGGTCCGTCCTGTGCCGAACACATACCAGAGACCTGTACGCTTACGCCCCTATCTGCAAAATACTGCTCTACATCAGCTGCTTTAGGCGTAAAGCAGCCATTACCCAACCAGCTATCGTGCAGATAATCATGCCAATCGGCAGGAAGAGTTATATGATTTGGCTTAATCGTATTCTTTACATCCTCGGTGATATCTTTATCGACAGGCTCGCCACTGGGGGACACGTTCGTTGCCATTTCAAATGATTTTAGGCTGATGTTTTTTCCATATACCGCCACCCCGCAGTTGCCGCTTTCCAAAACGCTTGACCACATGAAACTAACATCGCCGTTATGCGTTACTATGGCCCCAGTACCGTACACCGAAGACATGATATAGATATCATCCTCAGCGTTCAGCACTCCGTCCTCGCCTTTTTCACTGGAGTTTGCATCCTCTTTTTCATAAGAGAACAGCTGCAGGCGCGGAAATTTAGAGGGCTTCTCACCGAGATCACAGCCAACCGCAAACTTGCCATCGCAGTGCAGATTGCCCAGCAGCGATAAGTTTGGCTCGGTGATATTGCCAGCATCATCGGTAACAAACTTAATCTTGTCCTGCGGTCCCATGGACACCTTTTCCACCGTCATATCGCCTATCTTAACCCCGGGATCACCAGCAGGAACGTCACCCGAAACAGCTATTTTGAAGTTCTGAGGCGCGATAGGAACCGGGCGTTTTTTCTCATCGAGCTGTACCCATCTTTGAAGTAGCACAAATAATAACGCGGGTGACCCGGCTCGCTTCCCGGAGCTAAACACCACTGATAGAACCCAGCGAGCAGATTATTGCTGGCACTTTTGGTAACCTTGGCCACATCCTTCCAGGCCAACCGCTCAACCTGAGTGTTAATAATCTCCTCAGCATTGTCAGGAAAAGTGTAATCCTGTTTTTCTCCCTTTGAATTCAGAAAAGTATAAGTATCGTTATCGCAGTTGAACAGAGCCTTCTTTCCTTCGGAATGGATAAGCTTACCGTTAAAGGTATTGAGCGTTCCGCCAGATACGGAGATCATGCTGCTGTTGCTGCGCAGGCTTCCGGAAGCGGGCACCGTGCTCTTGTCTTCATTTACGCTGACATCGGAGGTTAGCTTTATCTGCTGCGTACTTACAAAGGCTTTCTCTTTGACGCTAAGAGCTATCTGCCCCTCGGCGAAAGCGGCATCGCCATTGACGATGGGAGCATTGGTAGTGTAATACGTTTCAATGTAGCGTTTGGTCACTTGGATGCCGGAGTTGGCCACATCGTTCACCTGGCTGAGCGTAGTACAATCGCGCAGACCGTTGCCAGACAAGCCCTCAGCGACCAAGTATACCCGCTGAGCCGGAAGGTGCATGGCAAAAGCCCGCTCAGTTACAGACAGTCCTGTGTCGGGATCGAGTTCCAAATTTGCTGTGCTATCGGCAGTACCCTGACCGCTTGCGGCGGCGCGGTATACGGGGACTACAGCGGTACTGAGCAGATTATTAACGCACACATACGGTGATCTGATCGGAAAGCTGGGCATATAATCGTCGGTGTTCTCGAGCCCAAAGCGACTGCGCACCGCCTTGCTGTAAGTAGAGCTACTGTTGTCCTCGTAGCTAAACTTTAGGCGAAATGCCGACAAGGCACCGGACTTACTGCGCAACAGCCCTACGACATTGCCATTGCTCTCTCCCACTAAAAAGCCCCTGTCAAATGCCCCATAAGTCACCTCAGGCTTATCGGTGCCGCCCTCGCCAGACCAATACTTGCAGTTGGCATCTCCGCGCCAGCCGTGGTTGTACTGCAGACGGGTGACAGCGTAATCAATCCCCGACTGCGCCGCCTGCAAAGCCGCTTCGCGGTTATAAAAGGATGACATCCCGCTTAAGCCTAAACCAGTTGTCTGGGTGAGCGAATACACCATTATCAAAACCAGGCATATAGCCATCATGGTCATGATCAGCACCATACCATGCGATTTTCGAAATGACATACAGCCTCCGGAACAATACTGCCAGCAGTGACGATTACTGCCAAATGATGCGGCAGCTCTGTTACTGATGAACGCATTTGCTCAGTATCAGGTTCAGCGCCTTGACCGCTTCGCTATGCTTAAATTATTATATTTCGCCATGCAACAAGAGCAAGGATAGCATCAAATATAAATATTTGCTAAAACCTACTAAATATAGCATAATTATTATCACACCTATAGCGCCACTGCGGAAGAATCTCCCCATGAAAAGAATGAATTACGATACCCCAGGCCTTACCAGCAGCAATATCGACAAAATCGCCGCCCTGTTTCCCAGCTGTATCACCGAAAGCAGAGACGCAAACGGTCACATCAAAAAAGCTGTCAGCTTCGAATTGCTCAGACAGCTTCTTTCAGAAGATATAACTGACGGCACAGAAGCCTATGGTCTCGGCTGGGTTGGCAAAAAGGCGGCCATCGCCGACGCGAACCGCTCCACCGACAAACAGATGTGCCCCTGCCCTGAGGAAAGCCTGAACTGGGAAGACA
>JAFSXO010000053.1 GCA_017444045.1 bacterium
GCTTCAGGCTGCTGCATCCGCATACCGATGCCGCGGAATTTCAGATAAGCATCTATGGCAGCGCGGAAGATAAGACGATGCGCGTCGCTAAGGCTCTTGCTGCCGTCTATAGCGGCATACAGATCCTGCAGGGGCAGGGAGAATTTCTCACCCTCACAGGCATAAAAATTGGCCTGCTTCTTTTGGAGCAAAGCTTCAAGATTGTCGGCGCACAGCAAATACTGCTTGGCACGCTGGCTTTCGTTTTCCTGAAGCCACTGGGCAAACTTTTCGCGCTCGGCAGCCAGGGATTTAGCTCTCTGTTCCTTGCGCTTGTTCTCAATACTCTCAAGGTTATTGATTTTAGGCTCGGGCTTAGCTGTCGGTGCCAAAGCTTCGCGATGATTCTGCTGTTTCTTGTTTGCTTGTTTGGACATTACTGGCTCTCCTAAACAAATGCACAATCAATAATCAGTAGGAAAAATAGTTGGTAAACGCGAGGAGCCGACCTGGAAACAAATGACAGCGCTCATCCACGAATAGCTCCATAATAAACGCAGCCATTTTATGAGCCGACGCCCTGATAGGCAGACGGCAAAAAACTGTGCTCACTCGCTTCATACTATGCGCTTTGTACATTTTCTGCCGAATCCTTCTTAATAAACTGCCTATTTTTTTAGCTTATTCCAGCATACGCCTCAGAACCTAATCAGCTTCAGTACCAAACATGCTTTGCGGCGCTCAGAGGCGCCTTACGCGGAGCTGCTGCAAGCTCTTATATGCTAACAGCCATTCCAAACGGCGCCGATTAAATGATTTCAGCGCTAATCTCCTGAACCTCGTAATCTTTAGCCTCAATCCGCCGCTTAACTTCATCTAAATCATTATCGCCGCCGATATCGGCGACTGCCAGACCAGTCTCATGGCTGACCTCTGCCCGGCTGACCTGCTCAAAGCTTTCCAGCACCTTCCTAACCGTCGCTTCGCAGTGGGCGCACATCATTCCGGATATAACAATTTTCAGCCTGCGCCTTGAAGCTTCGCTTGGGACAGGCTCATCAGCTGTCCCTTCAGCAGACTTACTGACCGCCTCATGAGCAGCTTCGTGTGCCGACAAATCAGCAGACGCGTCAGCCTCCGCCAGCACAGAAGGGTCTAGATGAAATTCGCTCAGTTCAGAGGCAATACGGCGATCCGAAGCGCTGTCATACGGCCGGCAAAGATTGAGGCGCAGGGCATTTAATACCACGCAAAAGCTGGAAAGGCTCATGGCCGCGGCACCATATACGGGGCTGAGCTCCCAGCCCAGGCTAGGGATAAAGACACCCATAGCCAGGGGGATGCCCACAACATTATAAAAGAACGCCCAGAACAGATTTTCTTTTATGTTTTTACGCACCGCCCGACTAATGCGGATAGCTGCCGGCACATCGCAAAGCTGGCTCTTGGTCAGCACCGCATCGGCGGCCTCTATAGCGATGTCGGTGCCGGCTCCGATAGCGATGCCCACATCGGCGCGGGTCAAAGCTGGGGCATCGTTGATGCCGTCGCCCACCATAGCCACCCGGCCTTGCTTCTGCAGGACGCGCACCGCCGCTTCCTTGCCAGCAGGGCGCACTCCGGCCACAGCTTCATCGACACCTGCCTTAGCAGCAATGGCTCTGGCCGCGGCCTCGCTGTCACCGGTAAGCATGACCGTGCGTATCCCTAGCCCGCGCAGCTCGGCTATGGCCTTCGCGCTGTCCTCTTTAATAACATCGGCAACGCTAACCAGGCCCAGCACCTTACCGCTGCGGGCAAACCACAGCGAGGTTTCCCCTCTGCCAGCCAATTCATCAGCCTGCACCCGCAAGGCTTCAGGTATCTCTGCCCACTCTGCTATATAGGCCGCGCTGCCGCCGCGCAGCTCTTCTTTTTCACATACGCCGCTGACGCCTCTGCCGATATGGGCGGCAAAATCAGAGCATTCCGGCAGGTCGTCAGAAGATGTATAGGCAACGATGGCTTTTGCTAAAGGATGCTCGCTTTTTCTTTCCAGAGCGCCAGCGCAGAGCAGCAATTCCCGCTCGCCGATCCCCGGCGCTGGATATACTCCGGTTACCCGCGGCTTTCCGGCGGTAATCGTGCCGGTCTTGTCCAAAGCCACAATCTGCATCTGCCCCATGGCTTCCAGGGCCGCAGCGGTTTTAAAAAGAATACCGTGACGGGCTCCCACACCGCAGCCCACCATAATCGCTACAGGAGTGGCCAAGCCAAGGGCACAGGGACAGCTGATGACCAAAACCGAGATGCCGCGGCAGATAGCGAAGGCCCAGGTTTGGCCTGCCAGAAGCCAGCCAGCCGCAGTCACGAGAGCGATCGCTATAACGACCGGAACAAATACGCCTGCCACTCTGTCCGCTATGCGGGCAATGGGCGCCTTGCCCGTAGAGGCATCGCTGACCAGCTTAATGATCTGGGCCAAGGAGGTATCGTTGCCCACTCTGACCGCGCGGCATTCCAAATAGCCTGCAAGATTAATGGATGCCGCCGCTACGCTGTCGCCCACGCTTTTATCTACCGGCAGGCTCTCCCCGGTAAGAGCGGCTTCATTTAGCGACGAGGCACCGCTGACCACGATCCCGTCGGCGGGAATGGTCTCTCCGGGGCGCACCAGGAAAATATCGCCGCGGCGCACCTCCTCATAGGGAACGATAACCTCCTGTCCATCGCGGCGCAGAGTAGCCTTCTTGGGAGCCAGGCTCAGCAATTTCTTTAATGCTGTGGTAGTACGCCCTTTGGCGTAGGCCTCCAGCAGCTTGCCGACAGTTATAAGCGTTAGGATCATGGCCGCCGAATCGAAATAAATCTCGCGATTAAGCCGCCCGATAAGGGCAGCATTGCCGTTAGGGCTGGCCATGTGCAGGCGCAGCATCATAATCAGCACCCCAGAGCTCCAGACAAAAGCCGCCCCCGCACCGATAGCGACCAAGGTATCCATATTGGGAGCGCCGCCAATAAGTCCCCGGAATCCGCTGACAAAAAATTTACGGTTTATTGCTATTACAGCCAGCGTCAGAACCATAAGCACAGCATTGCTGTACACGGGCTGATCCATGAAGCAGGCTGGCAGCGGCCAGCCCCACATCTGATGCCCCATGGAAATATACATCAGGGCCGCCAAGCATATCAGCGAGCCTATAAGACGCCGGCGAATACGCGGCGTTTCTGTATCGTCAAGAGCCTCTGCCGTAAGACTTCCGCTATCGGCAGCAACGGCCTGATAGCCGGCATCGCTCACTGCTTTCATTATTTCTTGGGAAGAAGCCGACCCATCGACATTCATTGAATTGGTGAGCAAACTAACAGCGCAGGCCTCTACACCAGGCACCGCGCTTACGGCTCTTTCTACGCGAGCGCTGCAGGCCGCGCAGCTCATACCCATAACCTGAAAAAACTGCTTAGACATAATATTCAAACCTGCTTCTCAGCGCATTTGGCTTACCCTTTTTTAGCTATCCAGCGCCAGCTTTCAGTATATCAGCTATTCGCATGGCCAGCGGGAGCAAAACACCTAAACTATGGGCGCGTTTCTTCAGAGTGCTGCGCTGTTCGCCGTTTAACGCTGCTGTATAGCCGCCAGCCTCATCAGGGCCTGCACAGCCCTCCGAACTGTTGTCATCATCTGCTCTGGCTGCACTGTCTTCTTCATTCGCGCTGTCTTCACCGGACAGCACCACGGCAGGAAGAGTTCCAGCGTCTGCTTCTGCACCATCGCCAAAGCGCTCGCGGTCCAGCCCCAGCAGAAACAGACTCCTCCGACCGCCCTTTTCTCCAGCGTTTTCCTCGCAGACAAGCGCGTCTAAATCAAAGACAGGCTCAGCATCGGCGTTCCAGCTGCAGCCCAAAATCTGGTAGTTCAGAGCCATCACCAAACGGCGCAGAAGCTGGCGGACTCGTCTTTCGCTCTTGGACGTAACCGATCTGAACGCACCCGCGAGCAGAAAGGCACTGGGACGGCTGCTCTCGATGAGCGCCAGGATATCGCTATCGGAAAAGGGAGGGCATTTAAGCCGGCGCCGGCGGGCATTGGGCATATCGGACAGATGGGCCAGAACGATATCCACCGTTTGATGCGCCAGCAAGCGCTTCGCCTCGGATACGCTAGGAATAGACAGCGGAGACATCCCGAAACGCTCCGCATACGCGCGGCGGGCAAGGCGGCTGGATTCAGCGGCCAGCACGCTGACACAGGCAGCCTTGAGTTCCAAAGCTAAACGCAGCTCACCGATACCGGCATTAAGCTCAGCGATGCGGTATGGCA
>JAFSXO010000054.1 GCA_017444045.1 bacterium
ACGCGCCAGCGCCTGCCGCATAGACTGCACAATGACGCGCATAGGCACCGACGGCTCCGAGCAGGCCAAACAGACCATATGCACCAGCCCAGCGGCAGCAATATAGCCTAGCTCATGGCCATGAGTCACCGCCGCGGCCGCTGCGCCAGCCTTATCGGCTATATCAACCACGTACTGCTTAGTTATGCTGTCGGCATAGATATAGGCGCCGGCTCCCCAAAGACCTATGGGAGCCACGCGCATAACTCCGCCGCAGCCCTTGCTGTCATTAATCGGATGCGCCATCGTGCCCGCCTGTCCGCCATACAGGGCTCCGATACAGGTATTGCCAGGAGCCCGGGACGAGTGCAGCTCGGCGACTTCATTAAGCCAGCAGTTCAGATGCTCCGGCTTTCCGCCACAGCCCTGAGTGGACAGCCAAGCCCGGTAATAATCCCAAACACAGCCGATCCAAGACTTCTCGTCATCTCCAGACAGAGCTTCAATGGCGCGCTCATCTAACAGCGCCGCGGCCGTAAACAGAGTCATCTGGGTGTCATCGGATATCAGCGCCTTGCCCGACGGGTCGCTCAGATCGTAGGCAGTTATGCCTTTAGGCCCATATTTGTGCAAAATATTATTATATTTTAAAAACTCTACAGCATAGCCCAGCGCATCGCCACAGGCTCCGCCTACTAAACAGCCTCTGAATTTATCGAGCAGACGCATTTTACTCCCCCGCCTCAGTCAAAAAGGCCTACAACAAATATACTATTTGCTCAGCGCCAGATTCGGCGCCCAGCCGCACCTTGCGCGAAGCATAATGCGCGCCTTCTCCAAATCAAGGCAGCTCTAGCCAATCGCAAAGCACATAGCGGCCAGGATCGGACGGCGAACGGGTTACCGTAAAGGAATAGCGGCCCTTCAGCCTGGGCACATCGTGCGGCTCCGCTTTCTTCCATTCCGCAGCATTTCCGTGCACGTTGCCGGTAAAGCCGGAAGAAGCTACATAAACATTGGCTACACCGTGCCACACTCCGTTGCCATCGGCATCCCATTCGGCGATCTGCGCAAAGGTCAAAGCCTCCCCGCTGCTTTTCGGAACGATATACAAATTATTAGTCAGCTTATACTGGCGCGACGAAGCTGCTTTGATACGGTGGCCAAAATACTTGTAAACGGCAGCCTCGACAGCTTCCTTTTTAACGCCCCAATAGCCTTCGTTCACCTTCACTAAATCATACTGACGGTTGATAAGATTGTGCCGCACGCCAAAATCTACAAAAATATCTCTGGGGATTTCATTGTTCACCACAAAGCTTTCCACCCCGGCTTCAGCAAAATTGCTAAAGAAGGTATCGAGATAGTCCCGGTCGGCAGCGCTCAAATCAGCTCGGCCTACCGCAAACGCGGGCAAGGTCAACAGAATCCCCAAAATAGACGCGAAAACAATTGACAAAAGTTTTTTCATACGAGCAGCCGCCCTTTCGTTTTCTGTAAGATTTCTGCCAATGCCAGTTATCTAAGGAGCATGGCATTGGTTATTGATTATTCAAGTGCGTTAGCGCTGCGTGACTGATCAGCGTTCAAGCTGGCAAACAACCTGCGCTACATCGCAATTCCCCATCAGCTGTGGCCACCCCCTCTGTCGCAGTCGCGACATCTCCCTCTGCCATCCTTTAGGGGGAGTTAGGATGTTAACACGTTAGCTAATCGCCAACTCATAACCATTGCCGTCTATTAAGTATAACACGCAAGCGGCAGATTGATAATAAAAGCTCCATATAAATATTGCCCAAACCACCGCAGAAATGCTTTAACAGCCCAAGTGGCAAACCCACCCCGAGCCGCACCGCATATACCGCAAAGAAAAACAAAAAGCCCCGACTTACGCCGAGGCTTTTGGTGGGCAAGGAAGGATTCGAACCTCCGTAGCGCGTAGCGCGACAGATTTACAGTCTGTTGCAATTGACCGCTCTGCCACTTACCCACATGCCACCGAAGCTATTCAGCTTCGGTCAGCTTATTTGGTGGAGCTAGTGGGACTCGAACCCACGACCCCTTGCATGCCATGCAAGTGCTCTTCCAGCTGAGCTATAACCCCGCAACGGACAGAATTATACAAAAAAGTCGCGGCAGTGTCAATAGCTACGTGTCATTTTGTTAGTTCTATTGCGCTTCGAAGGCTTATTGCGCAGCTGTTTGCGCTCGAAACGGCTTCTGAAATAAGCAAACGCCCTGCCGACATACCGCCGACAAGGCGCTCGCTTTATAGTTTGGAGCCTCGAACCGGACTCGAACCGGTGACCGCCCGCTTACAAGGCGGGTGCTCTACCAACTGAGCTATTGAGGCAAGCGCTAATATTTTAACGCCTTGCCGCTAAAGTGTCAACTGATATCTCCTGCCAATATCAACGGCTTGAGCTTCAATGACCCTGGCTCTCACTTATGCATTCGCATTTGCGCAGGCGTTTTGTATTAGCGTACAGTCCAATGCCATTAACTTAAGAGATCAATGGCATTACTTCTGATTATTCATGTGAGTTAGCGCTGCGTTGTATGTTAGCGTACAAGCTAGCACAGAACATGCGTTAAATCTCTATTTCCCCAACTACTGCGGCCACCCCCTCTGTCGCTGGCGCGACTTCTCCCCCTGCCATGCTTTAGGGGGGAGTCATAATGGGGATCTATTGACCATTGCTTAAATCAATGATACTGGCGTACAGTTTAGACAGCAATCAGCGATCCTGATTGCCCAAGGTCTTTTCAATCTTGCGCTTAACCCGCTGCAGAGCATTGTCGATCGACTTAACATGCCGGCCATGCTCCTTAGCCATGTCCTGGTAAGACATGCCCTCTAAATACGATTTAAGCACCTTGGCCTCCAGCTCGCTGAGGTTCTGCTGGATCTTCTCCCGCAAATCGCTGGAAAGCTCCGCGCTAATGAACAGCTCCTCGGGGTTTGAAACCTTGGTAATAGGCAAAATATCCAGCATAGTACGATCGGAATCGTCATCGTAAATAGGCTTGTTCAAAGAAACATACTGGTTTAAAGGAATATGCTTCTGCCGAGTAGCGGTTTTAATGGCCGTAATAATCTGGCGAGTTATACAGAGCTCGGCAAAAGCCTTAAAATTAGACTTGTCTGCTCGGAAGTCTCGGATAGATTTATAAAGACCTATCATACCTTCCTGAATAATATCCTCACGATCGGCGCCGACCAAGAAATAAGATTTCGCTTTTACGCGCACGAAATTTCTGTATTTCTGGATAAGGTACTCAGTAGCGGATATATCTCCGGATCTCGCTAACTGCACCAACGCCTCGTCTTTCATACCTCCCATCAGCTTAGCTATATCTTCACCGGAATTACTGGTGTTGGCAGCAGAATTGTTCAGCACCAGATCGGAAGGATCCATCATCGACATGGATACGGACATGGACATTACCCTCATCATCTACAGATTCGGCGGCAGCAGACAAACACGCACTGCCACCTCTGGAAACTTGGCGGTTACAATTCACCGACCACCTGCCTCACAAACAAACCGCCCTAAAACGTTTCCAGCAATCGTTGTCAAAAAATAATTTTTACAAAAGAAGGATACCACACTATTCGCAAAGAATCAACAGAGATTAGCATAGTTAGTAGAATTTTTTGGAAATTCTATACGCTGTTTCTATGGCATTTCTTCGCTAGGCCATTTTCATTGTTCAGACATTATGAGCTGACAATAATCTCAAGCTTGCGCTTAATGCGGCACAGCGCATTGTCTATAGACTTTACAGGGCGCTGCAGAGTTTCCGCTATTTCCTGATAAGAGCGGCCTTCGCTATATAGCACAAACACTTCTCTTTCCAGCTCGCTGAGCACTTCGGGCAGTTTTTCCCTCACCGGATCGGGGATGCCGTCCAGCGGCTGCCCCCAGCCGCTGCCGACACTCTCAGGAACACTGTCAGACTCTGAGCTATCATCCGCTCCCTGCTCTAGCTCAGCCGTGAGATCGGACTGCTTCGGCAATGCTTCGCTGAGCCTGCGGGCCGCCCATTCGCCAAACGAAAGCGCTCCGGAGCTGTCATAGCTGCGCACTGCCCAGAACAGACATTCAAAGCCAGCAAAAAGCGCCTCATCGCGAGCCGCCCCCCGCAGTGGAGCGGCCTTTACCAGCACGAAAGGCTTATAGCGGCGCACCAGAGCAATCCAAGCTGCTTCACTGCCTGAATTGGCCTGCTTCGCCAAGGCCTCGTCGCTGCGAAACTCAAGACACCGTGCTTCTTCACCTGCTTTGCTATGATGAACCGCCATTTTATTAACGTCTCCGCTTAAGCACCATAAGCAGGCGCAGAAGCTGTATCGCACTGGCCGCCACGGCAGCCACATAGGTTAGGGCCGCACTGCGCAGCATACTGCGCACGCCAGACATCTCCGCATCGGATACGATTTCCAGCGCTTCCAGTTCCTGCAGCGCCCGCTTGCTGGCATTGAACTCAACCGGCAGGGTTACTAGCTCAAACAGCAGGGTAGCCGAAATAATCAGCACCCCCAGCCAGCCGAAGCCAAAGACGGGAAATATGGCCCCCAAAATGACTAGCACATAGGACAGCTTGTTGGCAAACATAACCACAGGCACCAGCGAGCTACGCATACGCATAAATCCGTAGCCGTCGCGATCCTGCAGGGCATGGCCGCACTCATGAGCAGCTATAGCCACCGACGCTACCGACTTGGCGCTATAAACGCCCTCGGACAGATTAACGGTTTTGTTTCCGCTGCCATGGGAGTAATTGTCGGACAGGAAACCAGATGCCTGGTTCACCCGTACGTTCTCAATGCCGTTTTTCTTCAGGATCATTTGGGCTACTTCGCTTCCGGTAATGCCCTGGGCGTTGTCAACCTTAAGGTATTTGCGATAATTGTACTTTACCCAAATATCGGCAATAATAGGGATCAGCAAGATCAAAAACAACGGTATTAAATACAGCATAACAGCGTCCCATCTATCTATCCGCGCTGGCGCAGTGCCTCGTACAGGATTACCGCGGCCGCAGCAGAGACATTCAGAGACTGCACCCGTCCGCGCATGGGCATGCGCACCAGCTCGGTGCACAGCGCGCGCACGCTGGGGTGAAGCCCAGATTCTTCAGCGCCCATAACGATTGCCGCAGGCTGGCGCAGGTCTGATTCAGTATAGAGCAAAGCTCCTTCGGCCTCAGTGCCGACAAGCGCGCAGCCCAAATCGCGCAGACGCCTGAGCAGAGCGCCGAGCTTGGCCACGCGAACCACAGGGATGTACTGATCGGCACCGGCAGACGCTTTGCTCACCGTACCGGTCAGCCCACAGGAATTATCGCCCGGGATAAACACACCGTGAACACCAGCAGCCTCGGCACTGCGCAGGATGGCCCCAAAGTTTCCGGGGTCCTGAACACCGTCCAGAACCAAAAACAGCGGCGTCTCTCCCCGACTCTCGGGAATGCCCAGAACCTGCTCCAAGTCAGCGAAAGCTCCTCCACCGGCCTCGGCTACCACTCCCTGATGATTAGCCCGGTGAGTTAAATAGTCCAGTCTGGCACGGTCGGTATGCACCACGGGAATAGCTCGCTCGCGGGCAATAACAAAAATATCCTTGGGTATGCCCTGAGCGCCGGCCAGCACGTGCAGGCGCTGCACCGGGCGCCCGGAATGCATCAGCTCATTTACCGGATGCCTCCCGTAAATAATCTCAATGCCATTCCGCTCCTCGCTGCCAGACCGCTTGCCGGCGGGACAGTCTGCACAAAGCCTGCTGTCCCGGTGCGGATTATCGTTATGCCTATAGCGTATATGGCCAGGCCAGATATGTCCTTTTCGGCTATCGCTACGGCCGCCGCTCTGGCGGCGCTCGCCATCCCTACCGCCTGCATCGCGCCCATCCCGCGACGGAGCAGTATCGCGCTCCCGATCAGCCCGCGCAGGACGGTTTTCATGGCCGGCACGCCAGAAACGCTTTTCCCCGTGCCCCGAGCCGGCCTCACTGCCAAAGCGCTCTACACCCTTTTCCATGTCACACCTTTCGGAGAATCCATAATGGCAATGCCACGGGCCAAAAGCTCACCGCGCAGCTGATCGGCTTTGGCAAAATCCTTTTCCTTGCGGGCCTGCTGGCGCGCGTCCAGAAGTGCCTGATCCTCAGGGCTAAGAACATCTTCGGCCTCGGCCTCCTCTTGGGCATTCATGCTTTCCAGCAAGCGCAGACCCAGCACCCTGTCGCAGTTGGCGAAGAAATCCACGACCAATTTGCCGCCGACCGGTCCCAGATCCCCGAATTCGGCCATCAGCTTCTTAACCTCGCGGCGCAGCGTGAACAGCGCGGCCAAAGCCACAGGAGTATTGAGATCGTCATCCATAGCTCTCTCAAAATCGCTCTTGGCGCGCTCTAAGGCGACCGTCAGCCTCGTAGCCATCTGCATATTGAGAACATCTGATTTAGAATTGGCGCATTCGCGCATAAAGCCCACGATACCGCGCAGGGTGTCGGTAGCCACTTCCAGACCCTTAAAGGAAAAATCCATGCGGGTACGATAATGGGTAGAGATCAGCAGGTAGCGCACCGCCATAGCGCTCCAGGCCTTGCCCGAGGAATTCTGATCCTTGTCTAGCAGCGAGCGCAGGGTAAAGAAATTGCCCTTGGACTTGCTCATCTTTTCCCCTTCGACCTGCAGATGCTCCGAATGCATCCAATAATTGACAAAGGTCTCGCCCGTGCAGGCTTCGGTCTGGGCGATCTCGTTCTGATGGTGAGGGAAGATATTGTCAACGCCGCCGGTATGCAGATCGAAATGATTGCCCAGGTACTTAGTGCTCATCGCCGAGCACTCGATGTGCCACCCAGGGCGGCCCTTGCCCAGATCCTCGTACTGGTCCCAATAGACATCGCCGTCATTCTCGTCCCAGGCCTTCCAAAGGGCAAAGTCAGAGGCGGTATCCTTTTCGTATTCATCCTGCGCCACGCGAGCTCCAGAGCGCATGTCGGCGACCTTGATGTGGGCAAGCCTGCCGTAAGCTGGAAACTTGGCGATATTGTAATAAATAGAGCCGTCCTCGGACTTATAGGCGATGCCCAGCTCCAGCAGCTTGCGGATCATCTTCACCATGTCGTCAATATGCTTGGTAGCCCGCGGATAAACGCTGGCGCGCTCGATATTGAGCTTGTCAAGATCGGCGAAGAAGGCTTCGATAAAGGGATCGGTGATCTCGTGCAGAGCCTTGTGGCCTTCGCGGGCCTTGCGGATAGTTTTATCCTCCACATCGGTGATGTTCATCACATGCTTTACTTTAAAGCCTCTGTACTCAAGATAGCGCCGCAGAAGATCCTCAAACACATAAGTGCGGAAATTGCCGATATGGGCAAAATCGTGGACGGTAGGGCCGCAGGTGTACAGCCCGACCTTGCCTTCCCGCATAGGCTTGAACTCTTCTACGCTTCTGCTCATCGTATTATAAAAACGTATAGCCATAATCCTTAACTCTCTGTCGCACGCGCAGTGGCTGCGCTTCATAGGTTGCGCTCTGGCATTTATTCTGAAGCACCGAATTAGCATTGCTTATGCGCCAAAGCAATATGGCGCTTACGATACTCAAGCCAGACAGTCAATTTTAGCACAAAACCATCCCGTATGCTATACGGCAAGCCGCTATGTACGGACGTGAATCTATGGCTAACGCTTCAATGTCGTTTAGTTAGTGTTTCGCAAACATATTCGCGCTGCAAATAGAAATAGCCCGTCCGAGCGCACCCGGGCGGGCTAAACGTTGCGTTACACAAAGCTACCGGCTAAGCCATGAGAAATCCGTCATGCGAATCGCTGAGGATCATAGCGTCGGGCTTTACGACAGGGAAGAGTGAAGCTGTAATGCTATCACTTGCTCCAGAAACGGCCTCGCTGTCCTGTGCAGGATGATTGTCCCGACGAACACCCGTGGAGATCTTAGAGATATCTGCATCCTTACCAGTTCTGACGATGCGTTTCCCTACGGGAACACGGTTGTTCTCTACTGAACGGGCCACTTTATCTGCCTCAGCAGTGCTATCCCAGTTTAGAGCTAATTCCAGAGCACGCTCGGCATTCAGCACACCGGCTCCCTGAATGTTAGGCTCATCGGGCAGATAATTGTCAGCGCTGCGCACTATTATCTCTTTGATTTCCTGATGGGTCAGCTTGGGATTGGCGGAAAGAAGAACAGCAGCCAAGCCGGCGACCATGGGCGTAGCCATAGAGGTTCCGGAGATAGCGAAGTAGTTAGGCCCATCGTGAGGCGCATCGGGATCGTCCAAAACAGAGCCCGGAGCAAGAGGACCGTACACGTTGACGCCCGGTGCCAGGATGTCGGGCTTGCGCAGATGATCTACAGACGTCGGCCCGCGGCTGGAGAATGAAGCCACGGTATCGTCATCGCGCCGCATCGTGCCCTTATCGTCTAAGGCGCCCACGGTGATGACATCGGGGTGAATTCCCGGGGTGCTGATGTTGAACTCGCTGGGTCCGTCATTGCCCGCGGCCACACAGACCACCAGACCTGCTTCCATAGCCTTTTCGGCCGCCTGAGCCCAGGGATCGTCTTTGTAAGAGCGAGCCGCGAAGTCACCCAGAGACATGTTGATGACGCCGATGTGCAGCTCATCCTTATGCTCGATGACCCACTGAATGCCTTTGATAGCGTCTGACACGCTGGCAATGCGCACGCCAACCACATTGGCGTCGGGAGCTACGCCTTTATGCTTGCCAGCCGAGCTGACCCCAGTTCCAGCGGCGATTCCAGCGACGTGAGTGCCGTGACCATAATCATCACAAGGGGACATCATGCCGTCGCGAATATCGACCCAGCCAACAATTTTGTCTTTAAGATCTGGATGAGGATAAATGCCAGAATCGATTACAGCGATGGTCTGCCCCTGACCCGTGAAGCCCTGATCCCAAACCTTGTCTATGCCTACCAAAGCATTGGCGATATCTGCGGGAGGCTTTCCCGGGCTTTTCTTGGGGGCGACTACATTTCCAGTAAGAAGCGAATTTTCACCGCTGCTTTTTACTTCACCATTAAGACTGGCAGCACCAGCGCTTTCTCCGCCTTTGAGGCTCATCAGCTGGCGCATATCACCGGGGAGGGTCGGCTCGCAACC
>JAFSXO010000055.1 GCA_017444045.1 bacterium
CCTGCGTTTCTTTAAGGCAGCTTTCTACTATTTGCTCGCCAGCGCTGGATTCAAAGAGGCTGAAGCCTTTCTTGTGGGCAAATCTTCCCATGGCCACTACCTCGCGGCAGGTGAAGGGCAGCCACAGGCGCACGTCCTGAGGCACAAAGGCGATCTGCTTGGCCAGCTCGGATTTGGGCCATGTTTTTAGAGGCCGATCGTTTAAGGTAATCTGTCCGCGGGTAGGAAACCGCAGGCCTGCCAGCAGGCGCAAAAAGGTAGATTTACCGGTGCCGTTGGGCCCGATTAAGCCAATAAACTGCCCTGGCTCCAGAACCGCGCTGACATCTCGGAAAATGTATGGGCTCTGTGCGGAGTAGCTAAACTCGACATCGGTGATAACCAGAGGGTAGGGTGTGTAGCTTTTCATTGCATCTGCCGGCGGCGTCTGTGGAGGAGCCAAAAGAAGAAGGGAGCGCCTATCAGAGCTGTCAGCACTCCTACGGGAAGCTCGCGGGGGGCGAACAGGGTGCGGGCGGCCAAATCGGTCAGTATTAGGAAGGAAGCGCCGACCAGAGCGGCGATGGGCAAAAGAATGCGGTGATCGGGGCCAGTTACCATGCGCACGATGTGCGGAATGAAGAGGCCCAAAAAGCCTATGATGCCTGCGGCAGCAACCGAAGCAGCCGTTATCAGCGATCCGACGATTATTACGCTAATCTTCAGCTTCTCAATGTCTACGCCCAGGCTTGACGCGCTTTCTTCACCCATGGAAATGATGTTCAGCGCGGGGGCCAGGCAGATCATGGCTATAACGCCTACAGCCGTATACGGCAGCACCAGGATGACCATGCTGCTGTCTGCTTGGCTTAGAGAGCCCATTAGCCAGGTTATAACGCTGTACAGATCTCGGTCTGCTAGGGTCATAAGAAAGCTAACCATAGCCCCTGCGAAGGAGCCTACCACGACACCGGCCAATAGGAAGGTCTCCATCGGTACGCTGCCGCCAATTGCTGATAGTCTGTATACCAAAAGCATGGCGCCCAGAGCGCCTAAAAAGGCAAAGGCTGGTATCGGTGAGGCCCAGGCCACCGGGGTAGGCAGATGTAGCACGATAGCCAATGTCGCGCCCAGCGAAGCTCCTGCAGAGGTGCCGACTATGTAAGGATCTGCCAGAGGGTTGCGCATAATGCCTTGGAAACCGCAGCCCGCTAGGGCCAGATTGGCGCCTACCATTAGGCCTAGCAGCACTCTCGGGCCGCGCAGCTCCATGACGATGGTGCGGACAGTGGGGCTGATGTCAGCTTTGCCGCTAAGCATTCCAAAAATGTCGCGTAATGGCACTTCGGCTGAGCCGATGGTTAATCCCAATATGATAGCAGCCATAAGTACGACGGCGGCTATACCTCCGAAGACGAGAAAGCGTTTGCTTAGGGAGGACCGCCGTATCATGACTGTTCCCTTTCCGCTTTTTGTGCCCAGGCCTCAAAATAATCTAGCATCATGCCGATGCTTTGCAGACTGCGTTTGGTGGGGCGCTGCATGAGGCTTGGCGGCATTTCTAATATGCGGTTCTGCTTTACCGCATCTAGACGGGAAAGCAGGGGGTGCTGGTGCGCTTCATCTGACGACATGCTGGTCAGAAGCACGATGTCGGGGCTGCGGATAATCAGATCCTCCGCGGAAACCGTGGGGTATGGCTTCTGCATATCGCCGTAAACGTTGCAGCCTCCAGCTATTTCCAGAAGCTCATTCAAAAGGCTGGGCTTCCCCGCGGTCATCAGCGGATTGCTGTATACCTCCAAATAAACCTTGGGGTGGCGGGGCAGGTTATTGGCTCTTTGCTGCGCCTTGGCGATGGCTGAGGCAATTTCGTTCTGCAGCGACTGAGCCTGGACGGGGCAGTGCAGCAAGGCTCCCAAGGTCGGCAGCTGCTGGCATAGATCGCGCAAATACTCGATTCTGACCTCTATTATTGGCAGTCCCAGCTGCTCTAGTCGCTGTTTGGTGCCGGGGCTGGTGATGCTGGCCTCTGTTAGCACAGCGTCGGGATGCAGAGAAACGATATATTCATAATCCGGATTCATGTCTCCCACTTTGGGAAGCTTCAGGATCTCCGGTGGGTAATCGTCATTTGCGGTTATAGCTACCAATGCCGATGTCAGGCCCAAATCGCAAACAGTCTCGGTAAGGCTAGGTGTCAGGGAGACTATGCGCTCTGGTTGCTTCGAAGGTGTTTTTGCTGTTTCAGGCTCAGATGGCTGGCGCTGCTCTGGAGCGCAGGCTATGACGCATAACAGTAGGGTGCTTATGGCTAGCAGTCTTTTTACCGCGGCGTATATTGTTCTGTGATGATTGCCCCAAGACATAATTACTCCACCTTCTCTAGCTAAAGCATTGTACCTTGTAATTGAGCTAGTCTCATTAATTAAGCAAGGCCAATGGATCCCAACGATGCTGGTGCAGCGCGAATATGCTCGCGAAACACTAACTAAACGACATTGATTAAATGGGATAACTAAAACTAGGAGCATATAGAACTGTACCGAATTTTAAAGTCCTATATTTGTATGTACGTTAGCATACAGTGCAGCTCATAAATAAATATGCAGTATAAATACCCTTGATTTAGTGACTGAATGGCGCTGTCCGCTTAGTTATTGGCCTGGGGAAGGGTGGTATATGTCAGCTCCGCACGAGTCTAGTTCGGTTCCTTTTGTCGCTCCTGAAAATGACATGCCTGAGTTCACAGGAAGAGCTGTAATAATGGGCTCGCTGTTCGGAATTCTGTTTGGCATATCTTCCGTATACTTGGCACTTAAAGCTGGACTGACAGTGTCGGCGGCCATACCTATATCGGTATTGGCCATATCCTTAGGCAAGCGCTTTTTCAATACCACTATTCTGGAAAACAACATTATTCAGATGGCCGGTTCGGCGGGAGAGGCCATAGCTTCAGGTATGGTCTTTGCTCTGCCGGGACTGCTTTTCTTGACACCAGGAGCTGGCGGAGAAAGCTGCGGGGCGCCTTTTATGTCCTTTGCTTCTTTGTTCGTTATGGCAATGATCGGCGGTCTGCTGGGAACCTTCTTGATGATTCCGCTGCGCCATAATTTGTTGGTCCAGGAGCACGCGACTTTGCCGTTCCCCGAGGGTACGGCGGCAGCTTCGGTGCTGATAGCTGGGGCAAAAGGAAGCAACTTTGCCAGTTTCGCTTACTGGGGTGTGCTGATCTCTTCCGTTTATGCTGTTCTCCAGAAAATACTGGGTCTTATAGCCAATGTGCCCGGCTATATTACCAACTATCGCAACAAGTATCTGCCCTCGGCGACCGTAGATGGCGAGATTACTCCTGAGTATCTTGGTATAGGCTACGTGATAGGCCCCAAAGCCGGAGGCCTTATGGTGGCTGGGAGCGTTTTAGCCTGGCTGGCTTTGATCCCGCTTTTGGCTACCTTGGTGCCCTTGGAAAGCGTGGCGCGTCAGTTGGTTAAACTAGGGGAGCTGCCCGATCTGCTTACACCTGGCGGACCTGGTGGCTGGGATCCTAATACGCATTCGTTTGCTAACGTTCCCCTGGCTATTTATAAGGCTTATGTGCGCCAGATAGGCGCGGGAGCGGTGGCCTGCGGAGGCTTTTTTACGCTATTCCGTACCCTGCCGGTGATTATCTCCTCGCTGAAGGCTGGCACGGGCAGGTCTGCTGCCAGCTCTGAGGCACCCGCGGCGGCAATTCGCACGGAGCGCGATATCTCAGTCAGGGCGGTACTGCTTGGATGCGCGGCCATGGCGCTGATAATCTGTACTCTGCCTCTGCTGCCTGGGGATACATTTATCCATAAAGCTGTAGCCGCTTTTCTGGTAATGGCCTTCGGCTTTTTCTTTACCACAGTCTCCTGCCGAATTGTAGGGCTGATCGGCTCCAGCTCCAGCCCGGTTTCCGGCATGACCATTGCCGCCTTGATGGGCACCTGCTTGGTATTTATCGCTTTCCGCTGGACTGGCAGTCTGTTCGAGCCGCTGGCCCTAGCGGTAGGCGGCATGGTCAGCCTTATCGTGGCTAGCGCTGGCGTGTTTATTCAGGGCCTGAAAATCGGCCATTTAGTGGGCGGAACACCGCGTTCTATGCAGATAGCCTGTATCATCGGGGTCATAAGCGCTGCCGCTGCCGCTGCCTGGACGATGAACGCTCTCGACAAGCCTACAGCGGCTTTGGCAGCTCAGGGAGTGACCCACGCTATTGGAAGCACGGTATTCCCTGCTCCTCAGGGCACGCTGATGGCTACACTGGTACGCGGAGTGCTGGCCTTCAATTTAGATTGGCAGTATGTGATGGTGGGCGTATTTCTGGCTATTACCTCCGAACTGTGCTCTATTATGACCCTGCCTTTTGCTATCGGTGTTTATCTGCCGATTTCTACGACATTGCCCATTTTTGTAGGCGGAGTCGTGCGCTGGATTGTGGATAAGTGCCAGGAAGGTTCTCCGGTCAAGGAGCAAAATGCCGATCTGAGCCGCGGTAATCTTTTTGCTACCGGTCTGATAGCCGGAGGATCTTTGGCGGGCGTGGCTGTAGCGCTGCTGATGGCCAATGAAAAATTGGGCCTGATGCTGGAGCAGTTTAGCTGGCAGCAGAGTTTAGAGCAGATGCTGGGAACGGGTGGCTATAATATATTAGGCGTAGTCTTCTTCTTATTGCTGGCAGCTGTGCTGTATAAGGTAGCGCGTTCTGAAGAGGGACATGCCGATGCTGCTGGCCTGAACTCGTCAGAGGGATAGGTCGATACGGCTACAGATGCAACGGCCGACGCTTAATCTGAAGCGGAACTTTGCTTTGAGGCGAGAACTAAACGCGATAATTTACGATATGTTTGCAGGTTGCAGGTTAGGAATATTTTGCCATGCTTGAGATTCTGGGCGAATACAACATCGTCAGCGCTGTCATTGTCTTTATATATGGCGCCCTTATAGGCAGCTTTTTGAATGTGGTTATATACCG
>JAFSXO010000056.1 GCA_017444045.1 bacterium
GCATTGGGATAAGCGGAGAGCTGTGCGGTAATATATTTGGCTTTTTTCGTTGCTGTTCCTGGCAATATGGTTTGACCAAATGCCATTGGGGCAAACGGTGGTGACTGTAATTCAATGGAAAGGTAGAGCATTTTATTTCAACGAATATAATCTCTTCGCAATTCATGCTGGAGCTTTAGCGAGCGTTAACACGTGCGCAAAAGCTAACTAAATGACATCGCTTTTATACCGAGGGCATTATGCATAGCTTTTTAGGTTGGCAAAGAAAACTAATGGTGCTTGGGGCAGCCTGCCTGCTTATGGGAGCGGGGGCGTGTGTTCAGCCGCCGTCCCCTTCAGCGTCTCCCGATGCGCAGCGCTCTTCTGCTCCGCCGCCCGGGGCTTCAGCGAGACAGCCTCCAGCCGCGCCTCCGCCGGCCAAAGATGCAGGCTTAGCTACGCTTCCTCCTTTACCGTCGGTAGCGGGTGAGGATAAACTGCAGAATGCTTTGTATCAATATGTAAAGGAGGAAATATCCGGAGCGGGAACGGAAGGAAAGATCTCTCCTGACAATGGTCTAAAAGCCGCGGAAACGGTACTTAAACAGGCTGCACTGGTTCTTAATGATAAAGAGACCTCCATGCGTTTGTTTATGTATAAGTATGCGCTGCGCTATTTAGTGGAGCGCGTGCTGTTCTTGGATCCTGAGGCGGACAAAAAGGACGCCGCTTTGGCCTTTTTCACCAAGGGCCAGGGCCATTGGGTAGCCTTGAATAGTGAATGGGAATTTGAGCCGTTTGAAGAGGCTAATTATGCGGTTTTATATGGAAGCGGCAAGGTAACCCCGCGCGGCCCAGAAGGCCAGACCGATGCGGTTCCCAACCCTATATGGTCAACTCAGGTGCTTTTGGCTATACGCACTCGGAATTTGTCTGAGATGAGCCGCCTGCACGAGGCTGCTGGCTTTGGCGAAGCTCCTCAGTGGCCGTTGGAGGTGTACCGCCAGCTTTTTACTTATGCGACGACGCACCGCGGTGAGGAGCAGTGGGATAAAATCAGCAGAGTTTTCAACGGGAAAGAGTTTAAGGGGGCGAGCTGGGCTGAAATTGGCTATGGCACCGGCATGATATTCCCAGTACTGCGCCGCGAGCTGGGCGAAGACGCTAAGCTTTACGGCACAGAAATAGACGATGGCTGCGTTGTTCTGGTTACGCTTATGGAGAGAAGCGGCAAAGCCGGCTGGGGCCATGTCGAATTATTGCCTTCGCGTTTAGACGACTGTATGCTTCCTGAAAACAGTGTAGATTTTATTCATCCGGGCTTGGTGCATATTGCCGACGGTCCCGATGAACTAGTCGAGAGAGACTGGCTTCCCTTACTGGCCTCCATGAAGAAAGCCCTCAAGCCTGGGGGATTGCTGATTATAGACAATGGCGGAACTCCTCCTTTAGAGAAGGTACGCAGTGTTATGGCTCGGGCGGGCTTTGAGGAAGTTGCCGTGTATGTCGAAGATGGCACCGTTGCCAATGGCCTGCCTATCTACTATGCATCTTATCGCGCCAAATAATGGTAAGCCAGTCTTATTGCGCAAATTTTAGACCTTTTTAATAAATACTGCTGACTGTTCGGTTTGCTCCTGGTGCTTTCGGAAACCTGCAGGAGAAGCGGGCTGCGTGACCAGTTGGGCCAAGGGTTTATTAGAAATTAGCGAAGCAGTGAGTGACAAAACAATTATAATGCGAGGTTAGTTGCCATCGTGTCGGTTAGATTATTAGCTATAGCCAGAAGGACAGTCTGCATTTTTGTTATCGTTTTGGGGCTTTCGGGTATCTGTGCCTCTGAGCCGGCTGACAGCTCGGTGGCTGAGAGTGGCGCTGACTGCTCTGCCGCAACTGATGCTTATCCCTCCGATCCAACTGAGCTGGAGCGGGCGGCCAATAGTGGCGATGCCGAAGCTCAGTTTAAACTGGGGGTAATGAATCAGTTCGGTTACAATATACCTAAAGACCTAGATAAGGCGCAGCGCTATTATCGTTTAGCGGCGCGTCAGAATAACGCCTCGGCCCAGTATAATCTAGGTATGATGTATCTAACCGGAGAGGGGCTAGAGAAGGACGCTGCCCAGGCATTTCATTTTCTGCGCTCTGCCGCCGAAGGTGGGGTTGTGCTCGCCCAGTTAAACCTGGGTATGCTTTACTTAGACGGACAGGGCGTTAAGCGCAATGCCAGGCAGGCCATTAAATGGCTAAGCCGCGTCGCGAGAACCGGAGAGCCGGAGAGCTGCTATCTTTTGGGCCGGCTGTATCTTAAGGGCGATAGTGGAGTGCGGGCCGATGCCGACAAGGGTATCAGCTATCTGCGCAATGCCGCTCATGCCGGACATCCAGAGGCGCAGGCTCTGCTGCGGGAGCTAGGGCTGGATCCCGAGCAATAGAGTTGGGGCTGGACTCAGAGCAATAGAATGCTGGCTAAACGCTATCGCGGCTTTACCAATTCTTGATAAATGCGTCGATGTAGTTATCAAGGCATTTCTTTATTGTTTGGATAGCTTCGTTGCGGTCTCCCTGCTCTTTAACTGCGGTATTCTTGTGCTCTAAGGATTTGTATACGCTGAAGAAGTGTCCGATCTCTTCGATTAGGTGCGGGGGCAGATCGGTTATGTCCTGATAAATATTATAGTTGGGATCGTCTATGGGTACGGCGATGATTTTTTCGTCATTTTTGCCGTTGTCTAGCATGAAAATTACCCCGATGGGGCGGGCGCGGCATAGGGTCAGAGGCTGAATTGGCTCGGAGCAGAGCATAAGCACGTCCAGAGGGTCGCCGTCATCGCCGTAGGTGCGGGGGATAAAACCGTAATTGGCGGGATAGTGGGTTGAAGTATGCAGAATTCTGTCTAAAATAAGCAGTCCCGTTTCTTTGTCCAGCTCATACTTGGTTTTACTGCCTTTGGCGATCTCAATAACAACGATAAACTCTTCTGGGGTTACTCGTGCCGGGCTGATGGTGTGCCAAATGCTGTTGTTAATCTGTTGCATGATGATTGTGCCTCCGCGCACTATGAATGCGGCAGTCCCGCTAAAAATGGAATCTTTGCTGTTTTTCTTTTATTTTCCTTTTTCGTTGTTTTTTTGCTTATTTTGCTATACTGAATTGCATTGACTTTAACTAAATGGTGTCGCTACGATTGCAGAGCTTTGCTCTTGACGGAGAAGGTAATGCGCGACAATCATGAAATTAACAATTTAGCAACCATAAAAATGCTTTAGTAATGTTAGAATTATTTGCTATTATAGTTAAATGAACCCCTAGGAATTCGTCTTTAACGGGCAGTGCCTGCAAATAAGACGCTTCCTAGCGCAGCGATGAGGTGCTGGCCTGCACAAGGTCCAGCGCAAATGCGTTTGCTAAACGCTAGCTTATCGGCGTTAGGGCGGGTGTGAACGGAGCGCGTTCGCGTCGTTTTTAGTGGTTATCATTATATGAGGTATGGCTATGTCTTCACCGATAGGTTCACCGCTGGGCAACAGAATAGATTTTGAGAATATTTTCAAGCCTATACACGATTACGATTCTCTGCTCTCGCGCCTCGATAAAGATGCGGTTAGAGAGACTAGCGGTGATTCGGTAGAAGTGGGCGGGCGCCGCACCAATGCGCTAGAATCGGCCAAGGCCAATCTGCGCTCGGTGCGCGAGCATTTGGCTGAGGCAGTTCATCCTAAAAGCTGTGCTCTCGAGGGCCTAAAGGGCGCCATTCAGACAGGGCATCCTATGAGCATTTGCACCAATGTCTTTGAAGGCATAGCTTTAGATGCTTTGCGCATAGCGCGTATACCGCTCGATGTGGCTAAAGATACCTTAGACGCGGCTGTCTGGACGGCTGTGGCCGGAGTGGAGCATCTTACCGGTACCGATAAAGCCGCTCCTGCCAAGCCCGTGGGCGATCCTCCTGAAATAGATAGCGTTAATTTGCGCACTCCCGAGACCGGGCGCAGCGGTTATTTCCAGTATGCTCTTAAAGACGGCCAGATCTGGACGCGCTACGATCCGATTATTGCCGACAAGCCCTTTGAGTTCGAGCTGGGCGAGCCGATTAGCTGGTCTCAGGCTCAGAAAATGATCTCAGAAGCCAGCGGACCTTACGATTATACCTTTAATCCCGAAACCAACAGCTTTACCTGCAGTCCTAAGCCCAATGCGTCTGAGCTGGGATTTGTCATGCGCAATGGCCGTTTAGAAGAGGTGCCCAAAAAGGAGGCTTCAGCCTGGCATTTGCACGATGGCAACGGCGGCCCCAAGCTCCCCGAAGGGGTTACGATCACCAAAATACAGGTGGCCGGAGATTTCATTGAGGCAGTAGACAGCGATGGCCGAATTTATAGCTACGATCCCACCAAGCCGGATGGGTTCTGGAGGCCAGAGCGCGGCTGTCCCATGCACGGAAAGGTGTATCTGCCCAGCGATGCCCGCGATTGGAGCCTAGGAGAGGCCGTTACCGCCAAGCCCAAGCGCAACTGTTTTAAGTCGATGAATCCCTTTACCGATATTGTGGGGCATTGGCAGGACAGCCGCGGTCGGGCACAGGACTTCAACTTTGTGGCCACCAGCGCTATCCTCAGCTCCGATGGGCGGGAAATTCGCTACCGCGATACCGGCCTAGCCGCAGACTTCAGCCGCGGTTTTCTTACTCCGCACAATGGCGAATTCGAAGCCGATAAGCTGGCGGGAGCCGGCTCTGTTTGGTTTGTCTGCGGTACCGATCCCGATGGCAAGCCGGCCATGTATACGCGCATGTTTGACTATGAGATCAACGGAGCCTGTCCGGGGCAGCATTACACTTACCGCGACGATCAGGCGTTTGATCCGGGCAAAAAGTATCCCTTCTCGACCAATGAGCCATATATGCCGTTGCCTACCTGGCAGAAGCAGGAGTTCCCAGAGCTCAGCGGCCAAGCCTGCGTGACCAACCATATCGATATTATTACTACCGGTCAGGGCAACGAAGCCCGCGAACTTCGCATTGAGGGCCGCAATGCCGAAGGTGTGGGCGGCTACTATAGCAAGGGTCTGAATGACAGCGAATGGCAGTTCCATCCCACTAGCGATAAGCTTACGGGTGAGCCTATAGAGGTGGGCAAAGCTATTCCTGAGCGCGTCAGCTCTGGGCCTATTACCCGCGATTATACCTCGGCGGAATGGGGAAATGCCTTAAAGGATGCGCCCATTAGAAATGTCGAGCTGCTAAACTTCCATGAATTCCAGACGCCCGATACGCCCAGTACAGTGCGCTTTACCTTGGATTCTGGCAGGCAGATCGATATCGCCCTGCATTCGTCTGACGGCTACACCTTCTACAATATACGCCCGGAGGACAGCGATAAGGTCGCTAAGGGTGTGGGTGTCGGCAAGGTACTTACTGGCTCTCTGGTCATTCCTAAGGAGATAAAAGAATCCAGCGATCCAGAAGTCCGCGGCTTTGTGGATAAATACCTGAGCCAGTTTGACCGCGAAGAGAACCAGCTGATGCTTATTGCTGATTCGGGAAGCGTAAAGCTAACCAGCCGCTGGTTCCGCAACAATTCCTCCCGCGGCTTGGATTGGACTGCCAATCCGCATTACGACATAACCTTTAAGCGCGACGATGCCGGGCAGACCTATTACGAGCGGTGTGCTGCAGCGCCCAGCTTGGCGCCGCGTTCAGATATGAGCCGCCAGGAAGCTCAGCAAATTCTCGATAAAAACCTGCAGCTTAAGAATGAAATGACCGCCGAGATGAAGGCGCGCAAACGCGATCATAAGGTGCTCTGGGCCAGGGCACAGGTTACAGAGGCGGCGATGCGCGGCATGGCCTTTGGTATGGCGCTTCTGAATGTAACTGAGAAGATCGGTCATGCCGGGCCGGTGGTGGAGCTTATGCCGCCGCTCATGGATGCGCACGAGCGCAATCACTGTCAGGCGGCGTTCAAGACTCCCGAAGGCTATAATCGGGCTATGGCCGCTTTGGATCGCAATATCGCTCAGTGCCGAGAACTGCTGGCCTGACAAAATATATATCCTTAATACTCTTGACAAGCGACCTTCGAAGTGCTATTATTTTTTGGCGTTCGGCACGAGAGAGCTGAGCGCCCGCCTGAAGAGGGCGGCTTTGACAATGATAGAGACTATTGAAAGCGA